>NZ_KV808446.1:0-109573 GCF_001812305.1 Staphylococcus sp. HMSC056G08 | reverse complement strand
GACTTGTCAAAGTTTGTAGATGGTTTATTTTTTTCTATTAGAAATGTACAAAAAGATAAATACTAGAATTGTGAACTGCAAATCACAGAACGCAATCATTATACTTATAGCTTCAAATACACTCATAAAGCATTTCCTTTCTAAATTCAGTAACTCATAAACTATTCTAGTTGTACTTCTTATGCGTGTTGTGCGATAATATAAATGTAATAAAAAAGAGCCGTGCTTGTACACGACTCTTTGAGACCGTTTCAAAGACGGTGACATAGAAAATTTTTAAAATAAGCCATTTCCTTAGTCAAAGCAGAAAGATGGCTTATTTTTTATCTCTTTTTTCAACAAGTTTCGTAATAGTAGAGACTAGATTTAGTATAAATTCACCAAATGCCAGTAGCAATACTATGACTTCAAATGTTGTCATTTAAGGCATTTCCTTTCTAAATTCAGCGATACTATAGGCATCACCTCCTTTAAATTAGATTTGCCACCATCTATTCAACTTTCTCATGCATTTATTATATTATGGTTCAATTTACTTTACATTATGACATAATAAAATTCTTTATTTTTATAGCCAAATTGCAAGTACACTTACATATAAATATACTTGCAATTTTTACAAATATTTTTATGAAGATGACAGTATATGTCTAAGTTAAATATCTGAGTATGTGCTTGTATTCATAAATCAAATACGATGCTATTTATAAGTTTAGATAAAGAAAGGTATGCATAACATATGATTTATACATTGAGCGTTATCCTTATTCCCATAGTTGTCTTAAGCTTCATTATTTACTGTACAGTTAAGCGAAAGCCTTTGTATTATGTCATTATTGCGATGATTCTACTTCAAATCTTTAAGATACTTGATAGTATTTTTATTGAACATAAGTCTGTCCTTCAGGCATTACTTCATCCTTTTGATATTTTATTATGGGTGATATTAATTGCTTATGGGATCAGTCACTATCGGAATAAACACAAAGCATAAAACGCCTCGTGATGTCGCGAAACGTTTTATGCTTTGTCTTTTTTACTTAATTTTTCACTTACCGCAATTACCAGAACCAGTATTATAATGATTAGTGTTGCGAAACCTTCAATCTTTTCACTTAAAATGGGTTGGTAAACAAACTTGGTAATAAATAGGGTTAAATAACTAATTGAAAAAATAAAAGCGATGATTTTTAACGTTTTAATCATGGTTGTCCTTCTCTCTTTCTTTAAGCTTTTTTATCTGATTAAGTGTGCTCTACTAATTGATTAGATGCATTCACTTTTTATTAGAATATGTAATAGTTATTTAAATCATACAATAAATAATAGCCGCTTCACACACCCATCGTGCGAAGCGGCTATCACTTTATCTCTAAATTTTAATCTTCTTTATGTTGGTTCTCTTGTTCTTCTTGTCGCGCTTGTTCTTGCGCTTCTTGTTCTTTTTGAATTTCTTTCTCACGTTTCTCTAATGGAATAGAGAAGTCTTTTTCGTCATCAATATATGACATCTGGAAGTGTTTTGTCGGTTCTCGACGTAAGGCACCCATAATCGCAAAGATCATCAACACTAAGATGATAGAGAATGGTAAGCCTGTCACAAGTGAAGCAGTTTGTAAACTTGTTAAACCACCTGCAATAGTCATTGTGACTGAAATCGCACCGATTAATAAGCCCCAAATAACTTTATCTTTTACGTTAGGGTTATCAACCCCGCCTGTCGCCATACTTGCGACAATGTGTGTTGTAGAGTCAGCACTTGTCACAATAAAGATAAAGATTAAGGCAATGGCTAGAATACTTGTGATATCTGAAATTGGGAATTGTTTCAACAACTCGAATAATGCGACTGAATAATCTTTATCTACAATTTTCTCGATACCTGTATTTTGTGTTAATGCAATTTTTAATGCCGTACCACCAAATCCAGCAATCCAAGTGAATGAAATTAATGGTGGAATGATTAATACACCAATGACGAATTCACGAATTGTACGTCCACGTGATACACGGGCAACGAAACCACCGATAAATGGTGACCAAGCAATGACCCATGCCCAGTAGAAGACTGTCCATTGTTGAACCCAACTGTTATCACCTGTGTATGGATTGATACGTAAACTATATTGAATAAAGTGTGTTAAGTAATCTGAAATCGCAAGTGTATAAGATTCTAACACGAATTTTAAATCACCAAAGATTAAGATGAATATCAATAAGATTGCCCCAAGTCCGATATTGATATTACTCAACCATTTAACACCTCGGTTTAAACCTGTAAGTGCTGATCCTAAGAAGATACATACCATAATGACTGTAATCGCAACTTTAGTCACATTCGTATTCGGTACATCAAAGACATGATTTAATCCACCACTGATTTGCATAATACCTAAACCGATAGATGTCGCAATCCCCATAACTGTCGCGATAATTGCGAGAATATCGATCAAGTTACGTAAAGGTCTTGGATAAGCCTCGCCAAAGACTGGTTCCATAGCTGTAGAAATTAATCCGTTACGTTTCTTACGGAATTGGAAGTACGCTACTGTTAAACCTGCCATTGCGAAGATAGACCATTGTGAGATACCCCAGTGGAAGAAGGTATAACCCATAGCTAAACGTGCAGATTCTGCAGATTGATCTTTAACACCTGGGAATGGTGCGTGTAAGAAGTGTGTCAGCGGTTCTGCTACACCCCAGAAGACAATCCCAACACCAAGTCCTGCTGAGAATAACATCCCAATCCAAGACATGAATGAGAATTCTGGTTCAGAGTCATCTGCGCCGAGTTTGAAGCGGCCGTATCGTGAAACGGCTAAAGCGATTAAGAAAATATCCAGTACGACAATAATGACTAAGAAGAGCCATCCAAATGCCCCTGCGATGACATCATACGTACTCTGCGCATATTTTCCGAATAGTTTCGGGAAAATGCCCGCAACTAAAGTCGCCAGCAGGATAATCCCTACCGAAGTGAAATAAACTATATTTCTATGTTTTTCTTTCCTGGTTTTCATGTGAAATTAATAATCCCCTTCCCGCTTGTTTCATATAAGCGTTTGTTTCATTAAACCATAAACAGAACATAATCACAATTCATCATTAAAAACATTTACATCATTATTTAATTTTTATTACGAAACATTTTGAGAATTTAATATCAGCCTCACAGACACTTAAAGATGATAACCTCAAGTTTTCATTTATTTTCACAGATTCCAATATATATTTTATAATTTATACCCTTAGTTATTTATATAATAATTACATCTAACTATCATTGTTAAATTTTGAAAATTGTGATAAATTATCGTAAAATTGAATATTTTTAAACAAAGGGGGATTTTTATGCGAAGATTGGGGTACTTCGTGTTAGCCATGACAGTTATTTTAGCGAGCTGCGGTAAATCTGATGATACGAAAACCGCAAAATCCAATACGTTTCCTGATGAAACTGTTGAGATTATAGCACCCGCTTCACCAGGCGGTGGCTGGGACACCACTGCACGCGCAATTCAGAAAGTCATGTTAGATGAAAAGCTGACAAATCAAAACATTACAGTTGTGAATAAGCCTGGAGGCGGCGGTGAAGTCGGTTGGCAATACTTAAAATCACGTTCACCAAATACGATCGCCATTAACTCAAGTCTATTACTGTCTAATAAAGAATTAGGGTTAAGTGACCTTGGAGATGATGACTTCACTCCTATTGCGATTCTGGCAACTGAATGGATTAGTTTAACCGCATCAAATAAATCTAATTTGAACTCTGGTAAAGAAGTGATGGAAAAGCTCAAGAAAGATCCGAAATCACTGACAATCGGTGTCGCACCTGGTTTAGGAAATAACGACCACCTTGCATTCGTACAAGCAGCGAAACAATATGGTGTAGATGTCGATAAACTTGATTTCTTAGTGTATAAGAGTGGCGGAGATTTACAAACTGCCCTACTTGGCGGTCATGTAGATGTCGCTTCTACAGCAGTATCAGAAGTTAAAGAGCAACATCAAGTACATAAACTGAAAATGTTAGCAGTGTCATCTGATGAACGACTTGAAGGCATTAAGGATGTGCCGACTTGGCAAGAACAAGGTGTCGATATGGTGTTCCCTCATTGGCGCGGTGTCATGGGGACGAAAGATATGACAAAAGAAGAACGTGCTTATTGGGATAAGACCATGCGTAAAGTCGTACATTCTAAACAATGGCAAGAATTACGTAAAAACAATGATTGGGATAACTTCTACAAAGATAGTGCTGAATCTGAAAAATTCTTAAAAGAGCAACGCAAAAAATATGATCAGCTGATTAAAGATGCTGGTTTCTAAGGGGGAATTGTATGGCTCGTTTAATGCCGCCTATTTTACTTACGTTATTAGGCATCATCTATTTAGTTTTAACGCTGAATGTACAACGTTCACGCATTGGTGATCCAAACAGTCCAATGTACTTTCCACTGCTCATTTCAGTGTTATTGATTGTGATGAGTGTGATTTATTTCTTCCAAGAATATAAAAAAAGACATGAGCATTTTGAAATTCTAGACTTGTTACTTCAAAAGAAAACCTTAATACGCTTAGGCGCAACAGTAGTAATGATTATTATTTACGCATTGATTTTTGAACGCTTAGGTTTCTTGATTTCAACAATCCTCTTCTTAGGAGGCGTCTTGTTTTTAATCAATGGGGTGAAACACTGGCTTCAAAATATCATTGTGGCGCTCGTATTTTCAGGGATTACATGGTATACCTTCTCTCAATTATTAGATGTGAGTTTACCATAAGACAAGGGGGAGCAATATGGGAGATATCAATACGTTCTTAGAAGGTCTCACAACTGCCTTTCATCCTATGAATCTATTATGGGTGTTAATCGGCGGATTTTTAGGGACAATTGTAGGCATGCTGCCGGGGTTAGGTCCAGCGACCGCAGTTGCAGTGTTAATTCCTGTGACATTCGGTATGGAACCTGTCAGTGCCTTGATTTTAATGATTGCGATTTATTATGGCGCGATGTATGGGGGATCGCGTAGTTCTATTTTACTGAATACACCAGGTGATGGTTCTGCGATTGCGGCTACTTTCGATGGATATCCTATGACTAAAAATGGGGAAGCGGGCAAAGCTTTAACGATTTCCGCAGTCGCTTCACTCATCGGTGGTATTGTGGCAGTTGTCGGGTTTATTGTACTCGCCAAACCACTATCAGATTTCTCACTTCAATTCGGACCGCGTGAATACTTTGTATTATTCTTATTTACATTATCGACGATTGTCTCATTATCTATCGGTAAAATGGTCAAAGGTTTTATCGCTACTGCGATTGGACTCATGGTCAGTACAGTCGGCGTCGATTTACAAACAAGCGTTTACCGCTTCACCTTCGATATTCCACACCTAAGTGAAGGGATTAACTTCTTAGTTGTGATTATCGGTGTCTATGCGGTGGCAGAAGTGCTGTATAACTATATGCATCTAGAAGCATTGAAGCCGCCTGATGCGAAATTAGGATCAATGAAGTTGACTAAGACGGATTGGAAGCGGACATGGTGGACTATGTTAAGACAAAGTCCAATTGGATTCGTCATTGGTGTCTTACCAGGTGCTGGTGGTTCTATCGCTTCTATGTTGAGTTACTCTACTGAGCGGCAAGTGAACAAGAATGGTAAAGACTTTGGTAAAGGTGCGATTGAGGGGGTTGCGGCACCTGAGGCGTCTAACAACGCTGCTTCAGTCGGTGCACTGATTCCATTACTTACGATGGGTGTACCTGGTTCAGGAACAACCGCTGTTATTTTAGGTGCAGTTATTATATTAGGTTTACAACCTGGTCCCTTACTTTTTGAAAATGAACCAGAAACCATTTGGACACTTATTAACAGTATGTTTATCGGTAATATTTTCTTAGTGATTATCAACATCGCACTCATAGGTGTGTTACTTAAGATTTTACGTACACCGCCTAAAGTACTTTATCCAATTATTTTAGTGTTAGCTTACTTAGGTACATACACTTTAGGTTATAGTGTTGTAGATTTCTATATTTTATTAATCTTTGGTTTATTAGGTTTAGGTTTAAAACTTTTAGACTTCCCGATGGCTCCGCTCATCTTGGCAGCTATTGTCGGATCAGATATGGAACAGAACTTCCGTAAAAGCTTAATTACCAGCAATAATAATGTGTTCGATATTTTCTTCGGGTCACCGATCAGTATTGTGTTGACGATTATGACAGTACTTTCATTAACATATCCATTGATAATGAAGATGGTGAAGAAGCGGAAGAAAGCAGAGTAAATGAAAGGCAATGATTTAACATTTTGAAAAACACCGTATAAAGCAGACACTTAAAAAGTGAAAACTTTATACGGTATTTTTTATGTTATCAGTTTTTATTCTTTATCATATTTCTTTGCGTTATATTGCTTATATTTATCGCCATCATTTTTATCTAATACCTTTATCAATGCAGGTCTATAAAGCTTATGACTATATCGCTCTAAACCAAATTTAGTTATACCATCAATGAACTCTCCAACAGTTACATCTAAATTGATTTTTGATCTTACAACTATATTTTTGTCGCAGCTTGGTTGATCGTATTGATTTTTATATATTTTGGCACTCTTATCAAATTTTCTATATTTATCAACTAAATCTTGATTAATTTTCATAATTTCTTGTATATCTTTATTAGATTCGTCTATATGATGACTCATCATTAAGACCAAGTTTTGTAGATGCATATCATACGCATTATAATCATCTGCAACCTCACTTAATATTTCATTAGTCGTTTGTCTATTTAAATTCGACATATCAAATGTAAGTTGGTTATTTCTTATTTTGGCTACTTGAAACACCAAAATATCTAGCATACTGACTAAATCATTTCTATAAGCCACTTCTTGTTCTCGCTTTTGTTTTTCAAACTGCAAATTAATACCATAAATTGTAATGACACATGTTGTAATAGCCCCGATGATTGCTGAAATAATTTCTACCATTTATACCATCTCCTAAACACTAATCTTCTTTTTTAGTATTACACAATATCAAATGTTTTGATATATTATTTACAAAAAAACAAGAAATAATGTTTCAGTTTAAAAATTTAGCATTTCTATTAAAGGTTCACCCCCCTATAATATAATGATTTCTAATAAAGTAGCTGGCTCTCTCTGCTAACTCACAACAATTCTTACTACTCCTTCTATCTTCTTATGTTAAAAAGTTGATATTTACATTATATATTTATGTTAATTTTTTATGGAATTAATAGTAAATTTATATATTGTTATTATTTAAGTGATATTATTGGAATGGGATGTTAGGGATGTTTGCTAATAAACGGAGGCCTAACCATGAATTTTAAAAAAGTTGCTTTCTCACTTTCTGCTTTAACTGTATTATTCAGTGTAACAAGTCAAACTTTTGTAGATGCTGTTGAACAAATATCTAGTGAAAACGAATCCTCAAGCCTTTATACTAATGAAGAATTAGGTATGGAAGGTTTAACTAGGACATTATCTGCTATTGAACACATGCCAGACTCTGTTATTAATGAAGGAAAACCCGCAATTGAAAACTACTTAAATGAACAAGGAGTAGGTGTTCAAACTTACGGAGCAAGTGTCAGTAATTATGCAGCTTGTACAGGAGCAATAGGATATGCGCTTGTCACTAATTTTACACCTGCTAAAATCGCAAAAGTAAAGTCTGCTTTAAAAGCTGCCGGGGGCACATTAACGTTTGTTAAGAAGATGTCTGGAGCATATAAACAGTTAAGAAAACTTGGTCATAGTAAACAAAGCGCTGTTAAGAACGCCGCAGCACAAGCTGCAAAAGCGGCTGGACCAGATGTTAAAGAAGCTTTATTAGATTTCTTCGGTATCGCAACAATTGTAGGCGCCTGTGCACCTATCTTTGAAAAATAAAACTACTGAGGTGAATGCCACTTGAATACCAAAAAGAAAGAAACACTTTATCTCATAGGATTCGTTATAATTTTGATTGTTTTATTCTTGCCTATCAGCGCATTCATAAAAGCTGTTGTAACTATAGTATTATTAGTGTTGGCAGTAATATTAAGGTTTTTTGTGAAGCGTAATGATGAAGACAGATAGTTATAAAAATAGCCTCGTCCGCTTTTTTGGACGAGGCTATTTGATCTTTATATTAGTCTAAGAAACCGTTAGGATAAACCATCACTTTTAATGAACCTTGTTTGTTGTTGAGGGCTCTTTCTAATGCCGCTTTTGTATCTTTAAGTTCATATGAATCTGTGAACATTGAGTCTAAATCTGCGTCTGTATTGTTTAGCATTTCAATACCCATTGGATAAGTGTTTGCGTAACGGAAGACACCATAAATATTTAATTCGCGGTTACCAATGAATGGAATGTTTAACGCAATTTCCTCTTGTTGTGGTAGACCAACGATAGATAAGCTGCCGCCTACTGCTAGAGATTGTACAGCTGATTGTAGTGCTGCTGGATGACCTGCTGTTTCAAAGGCATAGTCTGCACCTTTACCGTTTGTAATTTCTTGGATACGTTCTACTGGATCTTCTTTAGAAATATTAATTGTTTCAGTCGCACCAAGTTTTAACGCTTCTTCTAAACGAATATCTGCTAAGTCAGTCACGATGATACGTGTCGCACCAAATGCTTTAGCTGCCACAACCGCCATTAAACCAACTGGACCCATGCCTGTAATCACGACTGTTGAACCTGGTTGAACACCTGCACGTTTACAAGCTTGAATACCTACTGAGAATGGTTCGTTTAATGATGCTTGTTCATAAGATAATGAATCTGGAATTGGGAATAAGAAGTCTTCTGGATGTGCAATGTACTGTGCGAATGCACCATCAATCGGTGGTGTTGCTAGAAACTCAACATCTTGACATAAGTTGTATTGCCCTTTTTGACATTGTTCACATTTACCACAAGGTACACCTGGTTCTACCGCGACTCTGTCACCTACTGAAAACTTCGTCACATCTTCACCAACTGCCGCAACCATACCGGCACATTCGTGACCTAAGATTAATGGTTCTTTGACAATGAAATCACCGGTTTTACCATGTTCATAGTAATGGACGTCAGAACCGCAAACACCCACTGCCATCATTTTAACTAAGACTTCCTTCGGTCCTAATTTAGGTACATCGACTTCTTTGATTTCAATATCGAATGGTTTATTTAATAAAGCTATCTGCATTGTTTCAGGAATATTATTTGTCATCTGTATAACCCCCGTGATTTTGTTGAATTGATAACAGATCCGCTGTCATCTGTTTCGTATTTTGATAAACGCCTTGATACACTTTGAAGTAACGTTCATAAATTTTATGTTTTTGTGTATTTGGTTTGAATGTCGTGTCGTATTGAATAAAGGTTTCAACACAGTCTTTTAATGAATCGAACCAACCAACACCATATGCAGCTAGAATTGCTGCGCCCATACTTGGTCCTTCTTCGTGTTTTAATTTCTTAACTTCTAAGTTGAAGACATCTGCTTGAAGTTGTAACCAGAAATCACTTTTAGCGCCGCCGCCAATTGAAGTGATGGTGTGGATCGCTGGATAAAACTGTCTGATATAATCTAATGATTCATAAAGCGAATACGTGATGCCTTCAATCACTGCACGTGAGAAATCTGCACGTGTTTGTTTACCACTGATACCGATAAAGCTGCCTCTAATTTTTGCATCGCCATGCGGTGTACGTTCTCCCATTAAGTAAGGCGTGAATACTAAACCATTCGCACCTGGTGATGAGCTTTCCGCATCTTTTGTAATGTCCTCAAAACTTTGTTCTGCATAGAAATTACGTTTATACCAGTCTAAACTGAAGCCTGCAGCAAGCGTAACCCCCATCGCATAAGAGATATCCGGTGTGACATGTTTAAAATAATGAATATTATTTTGATAATCACTATAGTCTTTCTGACAAACAAGTACTACACCAGACGTACCGATACTGCACATCGCATCTCCTTCACCGATAATACCGGCACCGAGTGCACCACATGCATTGTCAGCGCCACCCGCAATCACTTTTGTTGAAGTTGGTAAGTTTAATTCTTGCGCTACTGTTTCAGTTACTTCACCCACTACATCTGTTGAATTAACGAGTTCTGGAAGTAAATGTTTAATCTCATAGTACGTGCTTGTTTCTTTATCCCACGCTTCACTTTCACTGTTGTAAAGCAGTGTACCGGATGCATCAGATTTCTCCATTTGAACCTTGCCAGTTAATGCATATCTGACATAATCCTTTGGAAGAATGAATGTTTCAGCTTTCTCAAAGTGTTGTGGTTCATGTGCTTTCACCCATAATAATTTTGGTAACGTAAAGCCTTCTAAAATGGGATTGCCCAGTAATTTATCTCCGAACTGTGCTTTAATTTCATCACATTGTTCAGTGTTTCTGGTATCGTTCCATAAGATAGCTGGGCGAATAGGATAATTATCTTTATCTAATAACACTAAGCCATGCATTTGGCCCGAGAAAGACATACCTTCTATTTGGTACTGACTGTCGTCTAACTGATCTGTCAGTGTTTGAATTGCTTGTTTTGTTGCTTGTACCCATTCATCTGGGTTTTGTTCACTATAACCATTTTGCGGTTGTGAAATACTGATAGGTTCACTGCTTGATGTCACAATCGAACCTTGTTGGTCAACCGCAATCACTTTAACTGAGCTTGTTCCTAAATCTATACCTAAAACAAGTGGTTTCAATATGTTTCATCTACCTTTTTAAATATTTACATTTTCAGCTTGAATCACTTTGCGCGGTTTTTCTTTTAATCCTGGTTGATGTACTTTGATGAAGTACGTCAATACAGCACCAAAGAAGTATAATAATGCGAATGCCCATACTACACCGATTTCATTGAAGACTGGTAATAATACTGTCGCAATCACAGATGGTAAGAAGTTACTTAAACCAGCTGCTAAGTTATGTGAAGATAATGTTGCACCAATATGATTTGGTTCTAACGCTGTGAAAATCGCGAAAATCGGAACGAATGCTGATTGTGTAATACCAAATAATACAGCACATAATACGCCGATCAAGAATACGTCTCCGCTAATCATCGGTAAGTAATAGAATGTCAGTGTTGTGATACCGCAACCGACACAACCGAACCACATGACTTGGCGTTTCCAACCGATTTTGTCTGCAGTAATACCCCAGAATACGTCACCAACAATACAAGTGACGTGCATTGTACCCCAGATCCATAACCATTGTTGCATCGTAAAGCCGATTTCATCTGTAAATAAAACTGGGAAGATAATCACTAATCCAAAGAGTGATAGTTGGTTAATAATTCTTACAATGAATACTTTAATAATTTCAGGGTTCTTATAAACCACACCGATATCTTTAAGCACCTTCTTATAACGATCACTTACTGCTAAATCTGCGTTAGGTTTCACATTGTCTTTACCTACTGCGATATAAGCAATAATACCGCCAATCATAATCCATACGATAGATAGCCATAGTGTTCCCATGAAGCCCATATATGGAATTGTGAAACTTGGTAAGTATGAACCTACGACACCCATACCTACTGAGAACATCGCCCAGAACCAACCGATTGCTGTCGCAAGACGTGCTTTATTTGTAATGTATGTCACCCATACTAAGAAACCGTATAAGAATAATGGATATGCGATACCTCTGATACCGTACATCAATAACATCATGTTGTAATTTTCAACTTGCAAACCAAACGTCAAGAAGAGTACATGGAAGACAATCCATAATACAACACCGCTTGTCATTACTTTTCTTGGTCCATATACGTCAGATAAGACTGCCGCTAACCATGAACCCACTACTACCATCACACCATATACCGCAAAGACTAATGATGCTTGGCTTTTGCTGAATCCAATATCTACGATGTATTTAGACAAGAAGGCTTGTTCAATACCGTCTCCTGTCATAAAAATAAAGATTGCGATAATACCTAAGAATACAACTGTTGGTATTCCCATCCATAACTTTCTATTTTTCTCTATCGTCATTATAGATTTCCCCCTCATTTATAACTAACTTAAACGTTTAAGTTTGACGTTAAGAAAAAAGAACGAACTAGCGTTCATTTTTCTTAGCGCACGATGCTCTTATGGCTAAATGCGTCGATAACTCTACCGAAGTTGCAAGTTCATCGTTGTTCATTTCAATGATTAGTTGTGCTGCACATTCACCGAGTTTACTTGCTGGTTGTTCTACTACTGTAATTGCCGGTGAATAAATTTCGTTCCAATGACTATTATCAAAACCGATAAATGAAATGTCTTTGCCGATTTGAATATCCAGTTCTTTAAAGGCTTGTAACGCACCGATCATCAATAAATAGTTCGTTGCGATTAACGCACTTGGCGCATCTTTTGAAGTCAGCCATTGCTTAGTCGCAAGATACCCGCTTCTTATCTGAGCCTCAGTCCCCAATTTATCATCACTAAAACTCATTAAACGCGCATCAACTGTTAACCGGTTATCCATTAACACTTGTTCATATCCTGCTTGTCTATGGGTAGTTGTACTGATATTAGGATTTGCCAATAAAATCGCAATAGACGTGTGGCCTAACTCCAATAAGTGTTTAGTTGCTTGGTAACCCGCTGCTTGGTTATTCACTGTGACACTTGGCACATCACTCGCTTCTATCGTTCTGTCTACTGTCACAATCGGTGTCTTTTTCCATTCATCTTTTAATGTCAGGTGCGACGAAACAGGTGCTAACACAATCGCATTGACACGTTGTTTCACAAATAAATCTATCAATTCATTTTGTCGTTGTTCACTTTCTTCTGACGAAATCACAATCACTTGCAAGTTGTGTTCTAAACACACTGTAGTTAAACCGTTCAAAATATCCGTAAAGAATGGGTTTTGGTCAGGGACAATAAAGGCAACCAAGTTACTCTGGCCGCTTTTTAACTGACGGGCATACGTATTAGGTTGATAACCCAGCGACTCAACAGCTGCTTCTACTTTCGCTTTCGTTTTTTCGCTGACTTGTCCTTTTTTACCATTCATCACATTTGAAACGGTTGCTACAGAAACACCTGCTGCTTTTGCGACGTCGTGAAGTGTTGGATTATTGTTCATATTGATTACTTCCTTAAACGTTTAAGTTAAAACTGATTCTTATTTTAATGTATCCTAGTATAAATGTAAAGGCTTACATTTACAAAATACAATAAACCCGGCTCCTATGACTACTTAGGAACCGGGTACTGTGATGATTGTTGATGAATCATCTTATATTCACTAGGGGGTTGGGGTTTTATTGGATTATTTTTTAACTAAAGGAATGGATTTTTCCTTTTTTAATGGCAGTCAGAACGTTGATGTCTTCATCTACTAAAATGAGGTCTGCATCTTTGCCTGGTTTGATACTGCCTTTTTGATTATCTATTTTGAGTGCTTTCGCTTGGTTCAAACTCGTTGTTCTCCATGCGTTTTCTAAAGTGTCACCTGTAAAATCAAGTAGGTTTTTAAGTCCTTGATTCATTCTTAATATACTACCCGCAAGAGAACCTGTTTTTAATCTTGCTTCTTTTCCTTTCACTACGACAGTTTGGCCGCCAAGGTCGTATTCGCCTTCTGACATACCTTTCGCGCGCATCGCATCTGTAATCACATAAAAGTGTTCATTACCTTTCATTTTATAGGCAATTTTAATAGATGCCGGATGAGAGTGTACACCGTCTGCAATCAATTCTGTACTTAAATCATCATTCGTCCAGGCAGCACCGAAATCACCAGGGGCACGGTGTAAGAATGGTGTACCTGCATTGTATAGATGAGTAATGTGTTTTGCGCCTTTGGCTACAGCGGCATTGACTTGGTCGAAGTCTGCTGTCGTATGGCCGATAGAGAAGATAATCTCATCTTTAAAAGCTTCTAACATAACATCAGCACCTTCCACTTCGGGAGCGAAAGTGAGAATTTTGATATTATAATCTGCTGTTTCTTGGAAATGTTTCAGTTTCTCAACACTTGGTTGTTGTACGTAGGCTGGATTTTGTGCACCGACTTTATGTTCTGAAATAAACGGTCCTTCTAAATGGATACCGACAATTTCCGCAGCATTATAGCTGTTTTGTGTTGCTTTATACGCAACAATTGATTCTAACGCTTTATTAATATTTTCTTCAGATTGTGTCATTGTTGTCGCTAAGAAAGAAGTGGTCCCTTCGCTTAGTAAATTCTCAGCTAAGTGTTGCAACCCTTCAACAGATGCATCCATCGCATCATTGCCATATCCACCGTGGATATGAATATCTATAAATCCTGGAAGTAAGATTTTACCTTCCGCATCATGTTGAGTAAGCGGGCCTGTATACACACCACTTTCTACTGCTTCAATTTTACCGTCTTTAATATGGACATATCCTGATTCAATCACTTGATCTTCACTGTAAATCTTAGCGTTGCTAATTACATATTCTGACATGTTTCTACCTTCTTATTCGTAATCTATAATAATAAATCGTTTACTTTCACAATATACTCTTTCGTTTTTCCAACGATATCTTGTGCTTCTCCTAAGAGTTCACCATTTACATATGCGACAATCATCGGCAAGTTCATACCAGCATATAAATCAAACTGCTGACCTTGCATTAATAATTTAGCCGCAACATTGGCAGGTGTACCGCCCATTAAATCCGCAAAGACTGTAAAGCCGTCTTCTTTGGCCATTTCCGCAAGTAATTTTGCTTGGAAGTCCTCTGCGCTTTCTTCTGGTAATAATGGGACAGGGACGATATCAGGTTGTTCGCCTAAAATCATTTCTGCACTTTCTTTTAAACCTTCACAAAATGCGCCATGACTGATTAATATTAATTTTTTCATCTCTTTGTTTCCACCTTTGAATTAAGCTTTACCGATAATGCCTAATGCAGATAAGATAATTGATACAACTAATACGATAAAGATGGCTTTAGTTGAACTCATTTTATTGCGTCCAAGTAACCAGTAAATTGCTAATACGATACCAAGTGGTAATAATTTAGGTAAAATCATATCGATATTGTTTTGAACATCAATTGTCAATTTACCGATGTGCGGCATCCAAGCGAACTTCACTTTAATCATCGTGGCGACGAGAGCTCCGACCATGAAGACCCCGAGCAATGTAGCTGCGTTCGTTAAGTTCTCAAGTCTGTGTTGCATTGTCGTAACAAGGGATACCCCTTCTTTATACGCGAATTCTAATTGTTTCCATCTGAATACCATAACGGCGATTTGAGCTGCTAACCAGATAAATGCGCCGATCGGGTTACCGTTGATTGCCATGTTGGCAGCTAAGGCACCGAAGATTGTCGGGATTAATGAGGCAAAGATTGAGTCACCGATTGCGGCGAATGGTCCCATCAAACCAACTTTCAAACCTTGTACTGAGTCTTTAGCTTTTACTTTTTCTTTCTCTTCCATTGCGATATCAATACCCATGATGATGGTATTGAAGAAGTTACTTGTGTTAAAGAATTGTGTATGAGTTTTCATCATTTCTTTAAGTTCTGGTGTGCCGTCGCCATAAATCTTTCTTAATTGCGGAAGGATAGTATACAAATAACCAGAGGCTTGCATACGTTCATAGTTCCACCCTAATTGATAGGCAAATAAGCTACGGCGATTGATTTGATTAAAATCTTTTTTGGTTAATTTATAAGATGTGCCGTTTTGATTATTAGAGTTCGTCATCCTCAATCTCTCCTTCGCTGTTATTATTCTGAGCTGCGCCACCATACTGCGGTACTGGACGGCTTTCTGATGTACGTTTGTATTCAATTGCCGCAAACGCGAAACCGATCAATGCGATACCTAACATTGATAAACCAGTGAATTTAATACCGAAGTGTTTATCTAAGCCAGCTACTGCTGTACCAAGTCCAGTCATACCATCAAATACAGTTACGAATAATGCTGTTAATACGAAACCTAAAATGAAGTATGGGAAATGTTTTTTAATAGGTAGATAACGTAAAAGGATTGCGAAACCTACGGCTGGTAAAACGGCACCGGCAATAGTTAAACCATCACCTAACCATTTCAAATCTGAGTTCAAGTAATTTACAACGGCTTTAACTACGCCGCCACCAAAAGCTAATGCTAAGAATACTGGAATCATTCTTGATAATGACCAAGGAATCATACCATATAAATAGTTTCTTTCAATTGCTTTGTAATCAAATGATTCGATTTTCGCATCGATTCTATGCGCAAAGAATGTGTTAGCAAAACGTGCTAAGATATCTGTTTGAATCATTAAGCTCGCAACTGGCACGGCCAATGTTGCTAAAGCTTGTTGCGGGTTCATTCCAAGTGCTACTGAGAATGCGACCGCAAGTAAGGTACCAGAGTTGGCATCAATTCTTGATGCACCCCCGAATGTCCCTACACCTAAAATCGTTAATTGCATACTACCGCCGATAATCAACCCTGTTGTCACATCGCCCATAATCAAACCGGCGATTAATCCCGCAAATACAGGTTGGCTTAAAGATGAATAAATTTGGATTTCATCTAGGATTTGATACCCTGCATACAAGGTTAATAATAAAATCTGCCACCAAAGTATTTCCATGTTGTCTTCACTCCTGACTATCCCTTAATTAATGTCATAAAATCTTCTGCTTTATCGTTTGGAACCATTTGAGCAGTTATCTTAACGCCTTTTTGTTGAATTGCTTTAAAGTCGTTAATATCTTTATCCGTTACATTGATTGAACGGGTAATAGACTTTGTTTCATCTGTTTGAGACATATTACCTACGTTTAATACATCAAGGTCAACACCTTGATTGATCAGTTCTAAGAAACGATCTGGTTTCTTCGCAATGACCATTAAGCGTTGTGAATCGTATCTGCCTGCTAAAATATTTTCAGCTGCTTTTGCTACAGGCAAGACACTTAAACGTACACCTGCAGGTGTTGCTAATTTCAAGCCTTGCTTGTCAATTGTGCTTTGAGCGACTTCATCATCAATTACCATAAAACGTGTGATATTCAGTTTCGTTGCCCATAAGTTTGCGACTTGACCGTGAATTAAACGGCCGTCAATTCTGTTTGCTATAATCATGATGTTCTCTCCTTACGTTTTGAGGCTATATATTGAGGTGCTTGTAATAAGCGGATTTCCTCTGAGTACTGTCCTTCTGTTTCGAAAATAATGATTTCATTTTGACCTTGTTTCAATAATGCACCTGGGATATACAAAGAAAGTGTCGGGCCTATGTTCCAGTAACGACCTATGTTAAAACCGTTCACTAATACAACGCCTTTACCGAAACCGCTTACATCTAAGTAAGTACTTTCAGGTGTTTCTATGTCAAATTGATATCTGTAGAAACTTGGTTGGTCTGCTTCCCATGCTTGTTCAAAGTGCTTGTCTTCTAACAAGTCAAAATCAATAGCGAATTGTTTCCATTGTTGTACAAAGTGCAGATCTTGCATCAAACCTTGACCGAGACCTTTACGTTGTGTCGGTGCGACGAGTTTATAACCATAATTGACACGTCCCATATGTTCGACTAACACATCTGCTTGAACGACAGGTTGTTTTAATGCCACTTCAAACTTGTCACCGATTTCTTCTTGATAGGCGGTATAGACTTTTTCGTTGTCTAAGAACAATTGGACACGGTCTCTCGCATCCACGATTCTTAAATACTCTTGTCTAGTCGCTCGTTTCAACTGTGTACGATAAACCATGTAACCATAGCCTGTTCCAGCAGTCTCCATAGATTCTGGATAGAAGCTTTCGCTGTGATGGCTGATGTCGTCTAGGATGTTAAACAAGCTGACTTTATCAGTTAACGTGATATGATCTTTAGACATCAACGTTTTCACTTTCGGTGTTGTTTGTTGAATCTCTGGATGAAGCTTGTGTACCAGCTGTTGAATTTTGTAGTACTTCACGGTTGGATTGCCTGCTTCATCTAAAGGTGCATCGTAATCATAAGATGTCACTTGTGGTAAATCGATACGTCCTCGTGCAGAACAGCCATTCCAAAATCCGAAGTTCGTGCCGCCATGAAACATGTAGAGATTAATGGAACCGCGTTTTAATACTTCACCGATTTCATCAATCAATTCATCGCTTTGACGTGTAATGATACGGTCACCCCAACGGTTGAACCAGCCATCCCAAAATTCCATACTCATTAGCGGCCATGTTTTGCCGAATTGTTGATGGAACTTGTGCAGGTTGTCTAAACGCTTTTGTGATTTCGAACCGAAGTTGCCTGTCGGTATAATTTCTGCTTCAGCGAGACTGCCGGCCTCTAAACATTGTTGCCATGAGCCGTCTGATGTGAATAGCGGTACTGTTACACCGCGGTCTCGCATCATGCGGGCGAGTGCACTGAGGTAGGTCTTGTCTTCACCATAAGAGCCGTATTCATTTTCGACTTGCATCATGAGGATGGGGCCGTGATGGTCGATTTGAAGCGGTGTTAAGATTTCAAACAATCGGTCGTAATAACGCTCCACATACTCTAAGAATTGCGGATCACGCGAACGCACACGTAAGTTTGGTTTTGTTAATAACCACGCTGGCAAACCACCGAATTCCCATTCTGCACAAATGTATGGAGAAGGTCTGATGATGACATAAAGACCAATAGCTTCAGCCGTATGAATGAAACGTTTGATATCTTTCGTCCCAGAAAAGTCGAACTCACCTTCAACGGTTTCGTGAAAATTCCACGGTACATATGTCTCAACGGCGTTAAAGCCCAAGGCTTTCAAGTTGTACAAAGAATGTTCCCAGTCTTCAGGCAACACTCTGAAATAATGAATCGCACCTGACAAAATCTTCAAAGGCTTTCCATCTAACATAAATTCTTCTTCCACTGTGAATTTACTCAACAAGCTCGCCTCCTTGAATATTGTGTCTTAAGCTTTAAATGGATAAATCGTGACACCTTTAACGACACGGTTGATAAATCCATTTGGACTTGGGTTATCTGGATTCAATCCTAATTGAACAGATTTATAAAACGCTAATAACTGTCCGAAAATCAAATACGCAAGCGTCAACTCTAAATCACTGTCATGTTCAGCATTTGGGAAAGTAAATGTGAATGCATCATCACTTGTTTTACCGTCTAACACTAAGATTTGATAGTTACGTTCTGGCATATCGATTTCATGAATCACATCTGCTTCATAACGACGTTGATAGTCATTTGAACCTCTCAACATGATGAATAATGCATTGTCATTCAAACCAGCTTTAGGACCGTGTCTGAATCCAAGTGTAGTTTCTTTCGCAATTTCAATCGCACCTGCAGTCAACTCGTTTAGTTTCAAGCTGACTTCTTTGGTCAACTCACCTTGCATGCCTGTGCCGGCATAAAAGATTTTCTTGAACGGTTGCGCTGCAACTTCTCTTGCATGTGCATCAATCCAACTGAAGTTCTGTTCGACACGTTTAAAGTAAGCTTCATCGATTTCTTCTGAACTGAATAATAAGCATGCTGCCAATAACATAGTTGAGAAACTTGATGTCATTGCGAGTGATTTATCATTCGTTTCATCTGGCAAGATAACTTTGAATGCATTCTCAGTATCTGCGTAACGTCCTAAGAATCCTTCTTTATTGTTTGTGATGAAAACGTGATAAACGTGTTGTGACAATTGGTTAAATAATTCTACTGTGCCTTGCGTTTCAGGGCTATTACCTGATCTTGCGAAGGAAACCACTAAGTATGTTGTTGCATCGTCGATATATGTGCCCGGATTTGTCACAAAGTGTGTTGTCGGTACAGATTCAAAGCTCCATTTCGGGAATTTATTATTATCCACGGCCAAACGCGCAATGTCGCCGACATATGCACTTGAACCTGCGCCAGTGAAAATAACTTTAAATTTGTCAGTCGATTCATTATGTTCAATGGCTTCAATGAATCGTTTGAAATCCGCTGAAACATCATTTACAATATCGAACGTTTTCTTCCACACAGAAGGCTGTTGTTGTATTTCTCTATAAGTATCTGTTGTCTTCAAAATGATTCTACCTCCTACTATGTTGTTATGTTGTCATAACCAGTTGTATTATGAATACACAGAGCTTAAAGCAGCTGCACTGTGTATTTGTAATTATTACCACCTGCATAAGATTGCGTATACTCAATGATTTCACCTTTAACGTAACTGACACGTTCAATGAACATACAACTTGCGTTAATGCTTTCATTCAATAAATCCGCAATACTCTTATTCAATTTAATCGCACTTAAACTTTCATATGCATTATCAATCTGAATATCATAATACTGATCTAATGTTTCATAGAGTGAGTGATGGTTAAAATCGAATTTATCCAACCCTTCACATAATCTTACTGGTAAATATGTAATTTCATAAATCATCGGCTGGTCATTTGCGAGCCTTAAACGTATTAAACGGTACACTGAGTGAAATGATTTTAAGCCCATTTTCTCTTGTAAGAATGGCGTCGCATCAATACGTTCCATACTGATTACTTTCGTACTTGCCTGCTTTCCATTCTTCTCAATCTCATCTTTGAAACTATAAAGACTGTTTAACACTTGTGTATAATGATTTCCTAGTACAATCGAGCCCTTTCCATGTTCACGTCTGATCATTTGTTCCTGTTCCAAACGATCCAGTGACTCACGAATCGTAATACGACTCACATCATACAAATCACATAATTTTCTTTCAGATGGTAATTTTGCTCCTTCCTCATATTCACCGTTTACAATCCGAGTCTTTATATCTTCATACACTTGGAAATATAACGGAGCTTTAGAGTTATTCATTTTTATCACCTCTGGTTATAACCACTTTTATTATAATTGAGTTTGTAAGGGCTGTCATTACTTTTTTTGAAAAAATTTCAATTTTTCTTGCCCTATTAAAAAAGAGAACTGCTGAGTCATCAACAGTTCCTCCCTACTATCAATTGCCTATCATTTTAACACATGTACATCATTATATACGTACCATTCATTAGTTATTCTCATAACTCGCTTCAATAAATGACTTAGCCTTTTCTAAATCCTTTTTGTTTCTCAATGTTAAGGCGACATTACCAGTGCCATAATGACCTATGTGTGTCATATCTTTACTAAATCCTGGTTCCCATTCTATATCTGTCGTGTCTATTCTGACATACATAAGAATAATACCTTTCTTCGGCAACATTTCAACGCACACAAAGTTCTTAATACGTTTAAAGGCACCATAGAACTTTTGTGCTTTAAACTGCACGTCATCCCCTAAGCTCATAACATAGTTATATAAATCATCGTATAACTGTGTTAGTTCATCTGAAGCTAACTCAACATTTATTAAAAACAAACTTTTATGACTCGCTTTATGATGACTTGTCGATTGTACAACTGGTTTCACTTGCGGTGTATTCACATTTACAAGTTCTAATAATAAGTAGCGATTATCATAATAGCTGTATCGATATAACTCAATATTGCGATCAATCAACTGAACCGCATGTTCATCATACTTAGTAAAGTTACCTGCGATACAAACTAAGCGTGGATTCGACCAATCAATCTCTTCAGAAGCTGTTCTACCTAGTTGTTGCATTACTTTCATTTGAAATTCACCTTTATGATCAAGCAACCAATCCAAATAAAATAAGCCTTGATTAATCACATTTTCATTAGTCGTACGTTTATATTCAATAATCACAGGTACATTATTTTCATCAATGCCTAATGTATCTATACGTCCGCCATGTCTTTTTCCTGTTGTATACTCACTTGCGAGAAATTTAACTCCTTAAAAAGTCTCCAAATGATTCTCAATCATCGTTTGAAGTTCCTTCTCAATTGTCACTGATTGCCCTGTTAATTCCCTTACATCGTCACCATTCACATCAAATAATTTAATATCAGCCATTTTCACGTCTCACCCTTATGTATATCTTGATAGTTTTCTTTTTTATTTTACTATAAGTCATGTAAAAACAGTGAGTTAACCAATGATTTTATACACCTTTAAAATCAACACTAAAACAAATTATTATTGTTTGTTATAATTATTAAATAACAAGAACTTTTGAGAGGTGATTCTATGAAAGGGATTGTGAGATTCATACTATTCTACATACTAGCTTTGATTATTTACAACTCGATGATGTTTATCTTCGACAGAAAGGTGGACTTAGCTGATGCCTTCCTACTTCCTTTAGTGGTTACCTTAATTATGTTTCTTGTATTTAAAACCAAAGAAGATCAGTAGATTAAGAATTTTTGTCAATTAGTTAACAACATACTTCAATACAAACCCCCAAAATATGAACAACTCGAAATGAAAAAATTATCATTTATAAAGTCATTGCTACTCTAGATACTTCTTATTCACAACCATACTGTCAGGATATGCTTTCTGGAAATAACTTATAAGCACAGTTTCAACTATTAATATTAGAGGTTTCTCTTCAATTTCAATATAACAAAACTCTAATTCCTTATACTCAATATTATTATTTTCCAAATACTCTTTCATATTTTTAATCCCAGTATCAGTTTTATTAGTATATTGTCTTACCCTTTGTGCTAATTTTTGAGTCTTACCCATTCCCGACTGTCCTATGTATATTAATTTATTATTATGCCACAATCCATATACTCCTCTAGCCTCCTTACTGATTGTGGTATTTATTGTCGTTTTATCCAACTTAAACCTTGGTCCATTTCTAATCCCTTCAATTTCTTTTTTATACTCTTTGTAAAGTTGTTTTAAGTTTAACATTATTAATTCTTTCTCCCCTTTAAAATTCGTATAGTACTTTGTTCTTATACGCATTACTACAAAATAGCACGAATGAATATATTTTTTGATTTATATAGTCTTTTGAGCTGAACAAATATATAATTACTTTAACTAAATTAAATTCACTACATTAAAGGGCGAGGGGAAGCAATGAAAAATTTAATCAAGCTAGGGGTAACTATATTATTAAGCTTTATCTTACTTACAGGGTGTGAAAATGGGGATAAACAATTTATAACAGGCAAATGGGAAACAAAAGATGGTCTTAGTTATACTTTTAAAAGTAATAATACAGTTATTAGTGAACATAATAATCAAAAAGGCAAATATTCATATGAAGTTATCAACCCTAAAAATGATAATAAAGTCACTGTTAAAATAACAAGTGACTACGGTCATTTCAATTTTTATTTTGGTATTATTAATTCTAACAAAATAATAATTGAACAAGTTAAGATGTATGATACAGATGGTGGCTTGATTTCAGAAACTGAAGATAAAGAAAAAGGTGCAATACTTCATAGAATCAAATAATGATTAAGAATAAGTTATTAATACATCGAATCTAAACAAGAACCAGCTACTCTACTCTGAATAGCTGGTTCTTAAAATTATGTTATTTACTTTCTGCTTTTTTATTCGCTCTGCCTTGTAAGATAAATGCTGCAGCACCAATGACTACAATCGCAATGATAGCGCCAATTAGTCCTAAGAATTTAACGATATTACCAAAGACAATACCTACAACTAAGAAGTCTGTATCTGAGAATGTTGTTGCAGCTACGCCTAGATCTCCTAGGAATGGCAAGAACAGTAATGGTAAGAATGTGATTAATAAACCATTAATCACTGCCCCTGCAACTGCACCTTTAATTCCGCCTCTTGCGTTACCGAATACACCTGCTGTAGCACCTAAGAAGAAGTGGGGAACTACACCTGGTAAGATAACTACACCACCAATTAGGAACATGATGAACATACCTAATACACCAGTGATGAAACTTACGAAGAACCCAATTAATACTGCATTTTGTGCATATGGGAAGACAATCGGACAGTCTAAAGCTGGTTTAGAGTTCGGTACCAATTTCTCTGAAATCCCTTTGAAAGCAGGAACAATTTCAGCCAAGATCAAACGTACACCTGTTAAGATGATGAATACACCTGCTGCGAATGTTACACCTTGGATTAATGAGAATACAATAAAGCTTTGACCATCACTGATTTCACTATGTACATAACCAGGTCCCGCAAACAGACAAGCGATAATGTACAATGCAATCATTGTTAATGAAATACTGATAGTACTTTCACGTAAGAAACTTAACCCTTTAGGGAATTTAATATCTTCCGTTGATTTAGATTTACCACTAAACAATTTACCTACAGCACCTGCTGCCCAGTAACTAATAGAACCAAAGTGTCCTAATGCGACTTGATCATTACCTGTAATCTTACGCATTGTCGGTTGAAGCAATGCTGGGAAGACTGCCATAATTAAACCTAAAATGATAGCCCCAATAATTACTGTTAATGAACCTTTAATATGACCTACTGTAAGTAAGATTGCTAAGAATGCTGCCATATAGAATGTATGGTGACCTGTTAAGAAAATGTATTTCAAGTTAGTGAAACGTGCAATTAAGATGTTCACTAACATACCACATACCATGATTAATGCAGCTGTTGTACCATAGTCTTTTAATGCTAATGAAATAATCGCTTCGTTATTTGGTACGACCCCTTGTACACCAAAAGCATGTTGGAAAATCTTACCGAATGGTTCTAATGATTTTACTACAACATCTGCACCAGCACTTAAGATTAAGAAACCTAAAATTGTCTTAATTGTACCTGTAGTAATTTGTGAAGCGGATTTCTTTTGAACAATTAAACCTACCAGTGCAATAAGCGCAACAAGAATTGCAGGTTGACTGAGTATATCGACAATAAAATCTAAGATCGCTTGCATGGCTTATCCCTCCCCTTCAATTAGATAAGGTTATCTTCTTTTAATTTAGCTTCTAATTTTTCTTGTAATTCATCTTTATCAAGAATGTTATCCAGTACTAACACGTTACCTAAACGTTCTGCGTTTTCTTCTAAGTCACGGCCGCAGATAAATAAGTCAGCCATATCAGGGCTAGCTGTCATAATGTCACTGTGTTCAACTTCAATATCTGATGGTGCATTAATATTTCTTAACGCCTCTTGTGCGTTCATTTCTACCATGAAACTACTACCTAATCCGTGTCCGCATACTACTAAAATTTTCATCTTAATCATTCTCCTTTATAATTTCGATAATTTCGTCGCTATTTTTTGATGCTAATAATTGATTTACAACTTCTTTATTACCTAAGAGACCTGCTAAACTTTGTAAGACATTTAAGTGTGATGTATTATCTGTCGCACTTAATACAAAGATTAATGAGGCGTAATGACTATCTTCAGCAAAATTGATAGATTCATTTAACTTCAGTAAGCTTAAACCTACTTTATTCACATTATCTTCTGGTCTCGCATGCGCAATCGCAATCTCTGGCGCAATCACAATGTAAGGTCCAAATTCTTTAACGCTGTCAATCATCGCGTCTATATAGCCTGTCTCGATGTAATCTTGTTCTAACAAAGGTTGTGCTGCTTCAGTAATAGCTTGAGACCAGTCTGGAACTTGGTCTTGCACTTTGATTTTATCTTTAGTCAAAATGTCGAGTGCCACGTGTTACTCCCCTTTCATACTCACTTGGTTAATATATTCATTTATTTCACTTACGTTTCCTTTTAGAAATGCTGCTTGAGAATCTTTGTTCATCAGTAATTCACTAAGTTGTCCTAATGCTTTTAAATGAACCTTAGGTGATTTCGTCGCTAAGGTAATAACTACATGCACTGGGTCATGATTGGGATGACCGAATGTAATACCATGCTTAAAGTAGGTCAGCGCAAACCCTGCACCTTGTATCACTTGGTCTGTACTCGCATGTATCAATGCGATATGTGGACTAATCACCATGTATGAACCGAATTTTTCAAACTGCATTTTAATTTCTTCCGCATATGCTGGTTTTACGATATTGTCTTCAACAAGTGATTGAACTGAGACATCAATCGCTTGTGATTTGTTTAATGCCTCATTATTTATTGAAATACGATGCTTTGGTAGTAAAGCACGTAAGTCATCACCCATCTCGTTCATCATCGCAATGCGTTGTTCTCTTGCTTGATTAATCATGTGATTCAGTTTATCTCGTGAACTTTTGTTTAGGAATGGATCCACATGGATGACTGGAATGCTGTCGATATTAAAAGAAACTGTAGAGATAATGTAATCTACTTTTTCATTTAATAGTTGTTGTTCGTTAATTTGATAAACTGAGTACGCATCTGCGATGTCTAGTTCCGGGTAAGTATTGGCGAGTTTACTTTTGAGTAGTTGGGAGGTGCCGATACCTGAACCGCATAATAGAACGACTTTGATTTTGTTGTTGTCGTGTGTTGAGACGCGTTCAATGCTAGATGCGAAGTGAATCGCGATGAAGGCGAGTTCGTCTTGGGAGAAGGTGATGTAAAGCGGTTCTTCCAAGATATCTATATGACTTTCAATTGCTTCTATAACGTTTGGATAGCGTTGATATATTTCGTCTTTTAATGGATTCTTTTGAGTCATATCAAACTTCAAACGATGTATTGCTGGCTTCATATGAATCATTAAGTTGTTGAGTAGTTTATGTTCGTTTGTTAAATCGATACATAATATGATGCTGACTTGTTTAATTAACTCTGTGACCCACGTTTGTAACTCAGAATTATTTCCTGGGTTATCATCATCTGAAACTTTTGAACCTAATAAATGTAACGTAATAAAAATGGCTTCTGATTTTGGAAACTCGATTTTGAATTCTTTTTCTAAGTTCTCTTTCATCTTTGAAGCAATTTCATATTGAGGTGTTTTAGACAATCGTTTAACTTCATCTTCTGGAATATCAAAAGAGAAGTCTTCTTTTAAACGTTGTAAGGCAATTAACACATGATAGATCAGACCATCGGTCGCCGATTGTACTAAGTGATAGTGTTCATTCTTCAAAGTATCTACTACAGTTTGTCTCACTCTCATGAGTTCATCTTCAGAAAACAATCCAGAACGTGCAAAAGGAACAGCATTACGAAAATAAGCGCGAATCTGATGTGCATATGCTTTACGATAATCTTCTTCATGTCCCTGAATGTTAAAACCTTTATTCTTAACGTAGTTTAATTCCAAGTGATAAGTATTCAACCATTCTTGTACAGCCTTTAAATCGTCAACGATTGTTCTTCTAGAAACATTAACCATTTCAGCCAATGTATTAGAAGAAATCGGTGTTTCAGACTCAAATAATTTCAACGTAATATTTAAAACACGTTCTTCTTTCGTATAATGTACGCGTAATGTATGAGAAGCATCATCCAATAAATAATCATCTAATGCTTCAACCTTCACACCTGATGATTTATTACGATACACACGATAATTAAAACGATTTGCATGATCTTCAATACCTTCCAAATCATATTGGATAGTACGTTGAGATACATCAAACCGTTCAGCTAACTCCACAATCGTTTTATACTCATCTTCTTCAATCAGAAGATGCAACATATTCATTTGTCTATTACTCAACAAGTTAATAGCCTCCCTATATCTTTATTGTAAGCGATTTCTTAACTATGTAGATGTGCAATCTATTGCATGGAAGAATCCGAAAAATTGCATAGCAAAAAAGAGTGTCTTCAAAAACCGACACTCTTTTTATAAGATGTATTATTTAAAAGAATCATCTATCCAACGTGGGAGGTTGTTATAACCATCATCAATTATATAATCGTATTTTCCTTGAATAATATCATCAAACCATATTGAATTTCCGAACTCGTCTTCACCAATGTTTTTACAAAAGCTTTGAGAGGTACTCTTATAACCATTTAAGTCTTTAATATTACCTATACTTATCCCGATAATTTTGTTTCCTCTTTTTAAACTTTCTAAAATTTCATATTGTACATACGGTCGATTTAAAGTTTCTGCTCCTACAAGAACAATTGTTACAGAAGTTCCTTTTAATTGTCCATCTATCCAATTTTGCACTGCTATTTTTCCATTTCTCTTAATTGTTTCAAATTCAGCTTTATCTATAAAGCCCATAACTTTATCATTTTTTGTTAATCCACTATTTCTTACTGTCATTACTCTAGAAATATCATTATCATAATGAAAGCTAAAGTATACTCTTCTACTCATTATTTCACCCCGTAACTTTGTATATACTCTACTACATCTACCAACAAATCTATAAGTCCATCATTTTTTACTTTCAATAATTTATCCTTATATTTTAATAAATAATCTGGAATTTCATTATTTTTATCAAGGTGATTATAAATTATTTCAGCCATATACCCTGTAGTTGGTACAGGAATAACCTTTTTATTTTGTTCAAATGCAATTTCAAATTCTTCAAACATCCCATTTGCAGTCAAACATTTTCCATCAACTTTTTTATTTCCAAATATAAATATACAAATTCCACTTTTAGAAATTATTGTTTCTCTATATCTCTTCCATAATTCTTTTAGTTTTGTATGGTTTATATGATCTTGAGGAAATGGATACAATTTTAAATACTCATCACTATGACCATATTTTTTTTCATATATCTCTGAAAGAGCTCCATTAATAACATTAGATCCTATACCTAAGCCAAAACCTGATATAACTACATTTTCATTCTGTATCAGTCGTTTTGATAAATTATAACAAAAGTCATCTACCTTTTCTTTACGCCAATTTTCATCATAGCATTCTATACTTCCTGAAATGAATATTGAATCTCTTAATTGTAAGTCGTAAATATTCTCTAGTATTTCAGGAATTTCATCGTATTCATTAATCAAAAGAGTTTTAATGCCATACCTAGCCATGTCATCTATTTTCAACTCTTGCTTTACTTTATTATATTCATAGTTCTTGTTATCACTATAATCTGTTTTATTAACTTTTCTCATAATACAATAATGGTCTCTAGTATTATTTTCAATAAGCATGTTTACTTTCGATAATATTCTATCTAAATTAGGATCTTCAAAACTAAAGCCAATAAATAAAAAAGTTTTAGAAATTAAATCCGCCTTTAGAGTGGTCGTGAATAATGACCTTTTTTCTTCATAGGAGTCATAATCATCTTTTATAAAAACAACATTATTAGGATCGTTAATGTCTCCATGCATTTTATAAACTGTGGCATCACTGTTGTTTTTTTTATAAGATAATTGACTTGTTTGGCTTTTCACATCAGCTAATCTATTATATTTTTTAAGTGCTTCTTCAATCAATGTATCGTAATTAGTTGTCCAATAAACAGAAATGGGTAGTTTTGCCATCGCTTTTACTGTTTTATTTAAATTAGTACTTGAAAAGTTATCAGCAATAGCTAAATTTATTGGAGTTCTTTTTTGATTATTTGCATTATAATAATATTGCATTACCTTTGTTAAATCATGCTCTTTATTGACATCTAAGTTGATTTCTTTAGCAAATTCTTCTACTAAAGACTTCCAATCTAAAAATCCCGAACTTATAGATGTACCAGCTCCTGCAAAAATTGCTGCATCACCATCTTTTACAGCTTTAAGATATTTTTTAATAAAAGCTTCTTTATTTATAGTACCATTCATATAATCCCATCCTTGAAATTTCATTTTTCTATTATAATAATTTCTTTGCCCAGACTTTCAAAATATTCTTTCTCAAAATTTACCCAGCAAGATAACGATGAGTTTTTTGTTTTGATAATAATCATTTTTTTACTTTGTCTCATTCTTAATTTTAATACTTCTTTAGTGTAGTCACTAACTAAATCTCTTTTTAAAAATGTATCATCCAAAGTCCAGTCACAATAACAAAACTTACCTTCTCCATTAAGTTTTTGTATCGTTTTTCTCACTAACTCCTTGTCCTTACTACTATGAGATATAAAGTAATCATATTCTTGACACATTATAGTTTTTTGAGTAGCTATTAAATTGTATAAATCTTCAGGTGTTTTATCGCTTAAATCGGCTTCCTCAATCATATAACTTTTCTTCTTCCCTTTGAAACCTTTTCTTAAAGTTACATAGTGACCATATGACTGTAAATGAAAAAAAGCAAAATGTCTTAGTGTCATGTTTCTTTCTGAAGCATTTATTTTTCTGAAAAATGTCGTGATTTTTTTAGTATCAAATCTAGTAAGTTCATCTAAAATTATTAATTTTTCTTCAGCATTCAATTTTTTCTTATGATAAGCATTCATTAACTTATCAAGATAATTAGGGTTTACGTTTTGAGCATTTATTTTTGCTGCCTTTATCTTTTCGTCCTGCTTTTTTATAGCTTTTTTTCTTTGACTAATTATTTGTTGTTTCTTTTGTTTTATATCTGGTTCATTTAAACTTTGTGCATGTTTTAAACGGAAGCCATTAGAAAGCATTTGTTTAACTTTCGGATGATTATAAAAGTAAGCTTCTGGTGATTCGGGATTGTATCTCTTTTTTTTATTTTGTTTAATTAAAAAATTGTCTATTTCTCGATAAACTTCTTGCCTTTCGACTAACATTTTCCATTCAAACGGATAATATTCTTGATATTTTCTCAAAATTTCATATTCATTAAATTTTTTTGGTAACAAAATAGCAATTTTATTCAAAGAAGAAGTAATCTCTTTTATTATTCTTATGTTTTCTCCATTATATTTTCTTTTAGTTACCCCCATATAATACCTCTTTCACTATATTTTTATTAAAAGTCCGCAGTTTAGTTCCATGTTATTCTGAAATAAATTTGAAAATGATTATAAATTATATATAATGTGATAAAAAGCAAAGTAAAATAGTAAGGGTAAGCTGAAACAGAACAGAGAGTTTTAAAATATAACCTTTTATTTTTAAATCGTTCAATATTCATATCAAAGTCCTCCACTTGTCCTAACAAAGCTGCAACATACAATTTTCTATACAGCTTCTCTAAATAAAGATAATACATATCAAAAATTAAAAATATAATAGTTATCAATATTATTATTAGTTTTTTATTTAATGATGGTTTTGTTAAGTCAAATATGTTAATAGCAACAATTAAAGTTATAAACCAACCTTTAAATTGAAAACTATTATTTGCTAATCTATTAATAATTGTTTGTATCATTTCAAGAAACTTTATTGTACTATCTTTCATTCTCTTTACCTACAATATTCAGTAGTAATTGTTCTTTCGTTTTGATATCATTAAAGTTTTCAAGGAGTTTTTTTATATCGAAATTAAAAGCAATATCTTTATTATAAAATCCTCTTTTAAATATGTTTGAACTATTAATTTGAATAATCATATTAATTATCTCTAGTTCTAAAAATATCCAAGGTGATGTTGTACTTTTACGATCACTCACTTTTATTTTATCAACAGATTTGGAATCTAAAAATATAAATTTATCACACTTATATATCGCCTTTTGTAACGAAATAAAAAGTAATGTATGCACTACAGCAGTAGTAATATTTCTTTTTTGATAATCATACGAGTTGTCATTTTGATTCTTCGAATATTGATCATCTATCTGTTTAAGCAAACTTTCGAAGTGATTCCAATATAAACTATCAATAAAAACTTTTTCTCCCCTTTCTTCTAAAATGGTTGCTATTTTTTTCCCATCCTCTAAGTCGTCATGCGAATGAGATAAAAAAACAGTAAAGTCACTTTGCATGAAATTTTCATCCATCATTCTCACTGTATCAAATACATCTAATTCTCCATCACTTTTCATTAAATAACAACTCAAATCTTTAAATATCTTTTTAGCATCAAAATCTTTACTTCGTAATTCATCAATCCAGTTTTGATTAGATTCCAAATTTATTTTTAAAAGCTTCATCATTTCTCTCCCTTATAGAAACATTGATTGTAAAAGACTGCTTTTTTTTCTTGAAAGTAATTGAACTTTCTTTTTATGCAATTCTATCTTTATATCTATCTTTCCAAGAAAATCTGCTATTTTTAATTGTTCTTGATATTTGGGTAGTTTTATTACGATACTGTTTATTGATTCATTGTTGAGCGTTATTCCTTTTACTGCTCGTGCTCCAAAAGAGCTTATATTTACCATATTTAAATAATAATAAACAAACTCTGTATTTACATCTTCACTAATCCAGTTAAAATGACATATTGCTTCATTAGTGTATAAATCTTCTTTTAATATAGCTAATCTCCCAATAGTTAGTTTAAAACTCATAACAAGTGTATTTTTAAGAACCGGTTTTTTATTAGCTACTGCAGCTTGTGTTATCCCCTTATTACCTTCCGTTATATATTTTTTATTTAGCCCAGCTATTGACAACCAATTATATTTAGATTCTTCCCAATAATCATTATTTTTGGTAGAAGGAGTAAACCCTTTAGTTACATGTGCAATTTTTCCTAGGGAAGAAACTTCCCACTCAGGATAATCATTTCCATTTTCATCTTTAAATCGCAATTCTTGAGAGAAAATCTTTTGCATATAACCCTTCTTCTGTTCTTCTAACAATGCCAATTTCTTTTCCTCTAACTCGATTTGTCGATCTAGCTTGCTAAAGAAATCACTAATCTTTTTTTGTTCTTTTGAACCTTGAGGAAACTTCATATACAGTCCTTTAATGTCATTATTATATAAATGAACCACAGTTTTTCCTTGAGCATATTTAGCTAAGTTCAACTTATTTACCCCATTTATAGATAAAGAAATAAAACATCCATCAAAATTAGTTTTAGGATCAATAATGTTTAAATCTCCACCAATATATACCTCTTGATTTGTATCTATTGTTGAAGCAGTAGCTATATCAATAGCTGTTTCTCCAGAAGAAGGTATGAGCACTTGGTTTTCTTCACCTTTTTTCAGCTTCGATGTATCTAAATCAGTTTTGCTATAAATTTCTTTTATCAAAGCACCATATCGAGTATACAGTTCACCATATAAAATACAACTTACTCCTTCTTCACTTAAATCTCCTTTAGAAATAGATTTACCTTTAGAAAAGTTAGCAATGTCTTTTAATCTATACTCTTCCCACTCTCCACTAAACTCTGGAAAGCGTAGTTCAGGAACATTTGGTTTGTGTTGGTTTTGCTTACTCATTTTTATACACTCCCAATTCTTTTAAGTAGCCGTTAATTTCTTCTTCGAGTTGGGCTATCTCTTTGTCGATGTCTGCGATATCTTTTTGAACTTGGTCTAAATCTACAGGCTCTTCTTCTTCGAATGTATCGACGTAACGTGGAATGTTTAGGTTGTAGTCGTTTTCTTCAATTTCATTGAGTGTTGCTTTATGACTGAATTTATCTATTTCTTCTCTATTTCTGTATGTGTCGACAATTTTATCTACATCTTCATCTGAAAGATGATTTTGGTTTTTACCTTTTTCAAATGATTGAGATGCATCGATAAATAAGACATCATCATCTGATTGACGACATTTTTTGAATACTAATATCGCTGTTGGAATACTTGTACCGAAGAATAAATTGGCTGGTAAGCCAATAACTGCGTCTAAGTAGTTTTTCTCTTCAATTAAGTAACGACGAATTGTGCCTTCGGCAGCCCCACGGAATAAGACACCATGTGGTAAGACTACTGCCATTGTACCTTTTTCATCTAAGTGATAAATCATATGTTGAATAAACGCAAAATCTGCTTTAGATTTAGGTGCTAATTTACCATAGCTACTGAAACGTTCGTCATCTAAGAACTTTTTATCTGCACTCCATTTGGCACTGTATGGTGGGTTAGCCACAACCGCTTCAAACTTCTCTTCATTCGCAGCTGGATTTTCCAACGTATCCCCATTTTCAATTTGAAAACGTGTATAGTTCACATCATGTAGTAACATGTTCATTCGTGCTAAGTTAAACGTCGTACTATTAAACTCTTGCCCATAATAATTACGCACATTAGCTTCGCGTCCAACACGTAATAATAATGAACCAGATCCACATGTTGGGTCATATACACTACGTAAGTCAGTCTTACCAGTTGTGACTATCTTAGCTAAAATCTTAGACACTTGTTGGGGCGTATAGAATTCTCCTGCTTTCTTACCTGCAGTCGCCGCAAATTGTCCAATTAAGTATTCATATGCGTCACCTAACATATCGATTTCAATGTCATCATGCATAAATGGTAATTCCGCAATATTCTTTACTACTTTTGCGATTAAATCTGATTTTTCTTTAAACGTTCTACCTAGTCTTGAAGATCTTAAGTCCATGTCATCAAATAAGTTAATAAAATCATCATGACTATCTTCACCTTGGGTAGACTTCTCTACTTCTTGAATTGCTTCAGCTAGTTTGTCTAATTCAAATTGATTATTACGTGCATCTTTCACAAACTTACTAAATAAGAATTCAGGTTTCACAAAGAAACCAATACGGTCTGTTAAAGCGTCTTTAAGCACTTCACGATATTCATCGTTTTCCCATGCCTCTTCGTATGTAATATCATCTTCTCTAAGTAAAATATCTACTTGTTCTTCTGTTTTTTCAGATAAGAAACGATAGAAGATTAAACCTAGGATATAATTTCTAAATTCACTCGCATCCATATTACCGCGTAAGTCATTCGCAATATCCCATAGTTTCTTTTGTAATTCCGCTGTTTGTTGACGTTGTTTTTCAGTCGTTGACATTAATGATTCCCCCTGAGTAATGTTTCTTTTAAATAACAATCCATAAGCTTTTCACGTTTTTGTTTTAAATATTTAAGTCGTCTTCTTTTTTCCGCAATGTCACCTATTAATTTTTGTCTATTGTAAGGTGGTAAAGTGATTTTCATTTGTTGAAGTTGTTTAGCAGTAATTTTCTTAACTAAACTTCCGCCTTGTCTAAACAGATTCAGTTGTTTTAATGATTCCGGTGATTCGTTAAACCAATAAACAAAATACGCTGGATAAATCTTATTTCTATCTATCTCTATCTGCGTATAGTTATAAGGTAATAGCGCACCTGAATGCTTGTGACTGATTAACACACATTCAGCATTCATCATATTCACTACAATCTGGTTTTCATAGACATAGGTCGCATTATTATCTTCTTTTAAATATAAGGTGGTAGGTTGGTGTGATTCTGAAAGATAGTATCCTAAGTCATCATTCATCATACTTTGATCATAAACAATGCGACAGATACCTTCTGCCTTACCAACTGTCTTTAATCGGTTTAATAATGAACCACTTCGATAATCCTCTATAAAATTAATGACATCCACCTCACTATTATGTATTTTTTCATTACTACATTAAATATAGCTCATTTACCTCGTATAGTAAAGCTAGAATACAAACATTTGTTCCCATTATACCTTAAAAAGTCTATTCTTTAAAATCATCACAGCTTTTTACAATTCACCTAAGTTTTAACTGTTTTTCTTTTTATATGCTATATTTATATTAATAATATTTTCTAATTTGAGTGTGTGAAGTTCTACTTGTTTTTATTACATCATGAAAGGTCGTGTGCATTTGAAAGCTATTGTGTGGATTATCAATATACTGAATTATCTTCTTTTAATCGGTTTGATTAGCATTTCTGTTTTTACTGATCATGTTTCAGAATGGTGCTCAAATATTATTACATTATTTCTCACATTTACTTTAGCTTTGTTAGCTACTTCGCTTGTATTAAGTGTTCGTTTTAATAGAGATGATAGAATTAATAACTACCTTTATGTGAGTACGTTTTTAAACTTGTTTAACCTTTTTATTGTCTATCCCGCGCTTGCTATCTTTCTCTTTTAATACATTTTTAGTACGTGAAAAAGCAGACCTCTTATTTTCAGGTCTGCTTTTGATGTCTAGCTTATGCTTGTAAATTTATTGACTGTGTTTTTGATAAATGTAGCGATTTGGTTCACTGTTTTGTTTCGTAATAACAAACTGCCTTTAGTTTCTTTATCTATCTCTGATTTATTGATTTGTCCGCTATATTCGTATTCGTTGATGAAGCGTTCTAAAAGTTTAGCAGAGAATGCTTTAGCAATTGCAAACGATTTTATTTCTTCTCTTTTCTTACGCTCTTCAAAACGATAGTACATTTCTCTAATATCTGCGTCTACGCTTAATGTCGGGATAACATCATCTAAGAATTCACGGATTAAGTCAGATTTCAATCTTAAATGTTCATCATCTGCTTTATCGAGTAACTTACGTATTTCATCTGTATCTTCTTGTTGTGCTTTTTTATCTCTCAAGTTAATACGTGCAAGCAAGTCTAAAATGTAATCCACATTGATAACATCATTACGCATCAATTCAATTGAGAAATCGATATCTTCTAAAATAGACGCTTTTTCCCCAGCATTTTCTTCTCTTTGTTGTTTTCGTAGTTGTACTTGTCGATAGATTTCTTTATATTGACCGAGATAATCCTCATATTCCTGATGATCAATACCGATTTCATCTAACGTAAACTCGAATTCTGGGAATGGTTTAATTTTGACTAATAGGAATGTTAAGTCTCTAAATGCTTTAACAAATTTTTCTTTGTCTTCATCACGTTCTAATTGTTGAATCGTTTCCGCTAGCGGCGCTATATCATAAACTGCAGCTAACGCTTTTTGGAAACGTTGTAATAACACGTGATAAGGCGGGCTTAACACTACATCTGTATTATCTGTTTTAGAGAATATTTCTATTGCTTTATCAGTGTTCGCTTTCAAGTTACGATAGCATACGATATTCCCATATGGCTTTGTTTCTTTTTCAACACGGTTAGTTCTTGAGAATGCTTGAATTAAGCCATGATGATATAAGTTTCTATCAACGTATAGTGTATTTAATAACTTACTGTCAAAACCAGTTAAGAAGATATTAACCACAATTAAGATATCTATCTTTTCACCTGGTATTACTTTCTTCATACGTTTAGAAACATCTGAAAAATAACCTGCATAGTTATAGGTATCAAAGTTAGTACCGAACTTTTGGTTATAGTCTCTCATGACATATTCTAATTCGTCACGTACATATACATGATCTTCTTTTTCTTTCGTGTCCTCATTTGGATCAGAACTTGTAAAGATTGATGATACTTTCAGGTTATGTTCTCCTGCTTCTTCTTTCTCTTTAAAGACACGAAAGTATTCCATTGCCCTTTCAATACTATCTACTGTAAAGATTGATGTGTATTTACCATCGTATGTTTTCTTTTTATAGTTTTCGATAATATCATCTACTATGATTTCATGACGCTCTTTATAGCCATAATATTCTGGTCTATCAATATCTTTAACTTCTCCATCATTCATATGCTTTTTAAGATGCGCAACTTTAACATAGTCTACTGAGAAGCCCAGTACGTTATTATCTCTAATAGCATCTTTAATTAAGTAATGATGTAAGCAACGACCAAAGATATCAGCTGTACTGCGGCCATCTTGGCTTTTATTTACTTCAAAGCGTGGTGTACCTGTAAAACCAAAGTATTGTGCATTTTTAAAGTGTTTCTTTACATCACCATGCATACTCCCGAATTGCGAACGATGACATTCATCAATAATAAAGATGACTTTATCTGTCTCATAACGATCCATTACTTTATTACCAGAGTTAACAGCCTTAGCCATTTTCTGCATTGTCGTTACAATGAGTTTATTTTCGTCTGAGCCGAGTTGTTTTAATAAGGTTCTCGTATTTTCTGTCGTATCTACGGATCCCTTATCGAATTTATTAAACTCTGATATGGTTTGACTGTCTAAATCTTGACGGTCAACTAAGAAAATCACTTTCTTAATGTCATCTTTCTCCGCTAGTAACTGACTGACTTTAAATGATGTCAGTGTTTTACCACTTCCGGTTGTATGCCAAATATAACCATTATTATTTGTTTCAGTTGCTTGGTTTAAAATTTCTTCCACGGCATAAACCTGGTATGGCCGCAAGGCCATCAAGATACCTTCAGTTTGATTGATAACCATATAACGACTAATCATCTTAGCGATTTGACATGGTTCCAAGAAATCATCAATGAAGTCACGTAAATGTGTAATACGTTCATTTTCTTTATCTGTCCAATAGAACATATGACTCTTCAATAATTGCTTATCATTATTAGCAAGATAGCGTGTCTGTAATTTATTACTGATAACCAATATTTGTATGTACTTAAACAAGCCCGTATAGTTATAGCGTTGATAACGCTCAACTTGATTAAAGGCTTCAGTAATTGCGACACCGCTTCTCTTCAATTCAATTTGAACCAATGGTAAACCGTTAATTAGAATCGTCACATCATAACGGCTTTTATGTTTATCTTTAACAGTGACTTGGTTGGTCACTTGAAACTTATTTTGACACCATTTTTCTTTATTGAAGAACTCCAAATAAGCGATAGTACTGTCGTCTCTAACTAATTCATATTTATCTCGTAATTTCATCGCACTATCAAACACGGACTTATCCGAAATATCCACCATTAATCGTTTGAACTCTGTATCTGATAACGGTTCGCCCATTAACCGATCAGCATTACGTTCATTTAGAATCTGGCGGAAATTATTTTCTAACTGTTCTGTGTTATGAATCTTTACACGTTCATAACCTAAGTTGTTAAGTTGTTGCATTACTTCTTCTTCTAAAGCATGTTCACTCTGGTATGACATAGTCTCCCTCCACTCTATCCAAAACCTATCGTCCATTTATCATCTTATACAAATATAATGAACCTTTTTATTCTGTAATTTTCATTTTCTTTTGACTGAATTTTTATATTTATCATTATTTCTATAATACTACAAAATACAGAGTTATTTTAGTTATACATCGTTAAAAATACGTCATTTCTAGGGATTTAATTTACTATTCAAAATAGAGACTGTACAGTTCTTCTTTATTAACATCATTACTGAGATCAATAAAGTATTGCTTTTGCCACGCTTGTGATTTTTGTGCTGTTTTATTTAAACTGGTTTCCCAGATTGGATAGATTCTAAATGCCATTTTTCCTTTATGGCGTTTTGATTGAAGTATTCCTTTTTCTATCAGAACTTTTTTAGGAAAGACAAATTGACCTATCTTACTTTCATCTTGAATACTAATAATCAACTTATTCTCTATATCTGTTTCATTAAAGGGGATATTTTTATTAGACTCATCTTTTTTCCATAAAGCTAAAAAGTATCCTGATTTCTTTGGTGTCTTTTTAGCTAAACGAGTTTTAAATGATTGGTTATTAATAATACAGTCATACGCACCATATTCTGTGTTCCAATCTTCAACCTTTAATTTATCTATTTGTATATTCTCAAAACAGCTAAGAGCTGTTGTTATAATACGCAATGAATCATCTATTTGTTTATTCATAGTTATTCTCCTTTAGTAACAAGTTATCTTCTGGAACACTGACTATAATATATTCCTACAACTCTTTTGTACCTTCTCTTTAACTCTTAATGATTAGTTTATCATTAGTTAACCTATGAATATTAAAAAGGAGTCTAGGCATACTTCACAAGTTGCCTAGACTCCTTTTATTTATATTTGATCAATATTTTCAATTGCTTTAATATATTGTCCATTTGTATAGACTTTGATGGTATAGTCATTGTCTTTGTTTTTATCGTAGTACCAAGTATCGCCACGTTTTTCATTCGGTACGTTATGGAAGTCCGTGAACTCTCTTGTTGTGACGTTAGAAGGTACAACGAAGACATGATCTACTTTGTTGTCGTTGTCATAACTTACGGCAATATTGCCATATTTATTAGCGTCATGACCGTTAATATCTAGACTTTCTTCTGGTTCTCCATATTTCTTTTCAATCGTTTTCTTAGTATCTCCAATATGGAATCCTTTATAACCTGAAGAGTTATCTGCGTTCATAAAGTTAGCGCTGAAGTCATCTGAGTTTACTTCAACTTTAACTGTTTTTGTTTCTTGTTTTGATGTTGTTGCTTGTTCTTGCGCTGTATCGTTTTGTGCGGCTTTTTTGTCGTTATCTTCACGGATACTCATAAAGTGAGAGATAGCGAAAATCAACGCAGCAACCAAAACGAGGATAATAAGACTAATCACGATAATCCAACCTTTTGATAATTTCTTTTTAGATGACTGTATGCGGTGTGTTTCGTTTGTAGGTTTTGATTGTGCTGCATCACGCCTGTCTTTTTGTGGCACTTTTGCACCGCAGTTTGTGCAGAATAGTTCATCAGGTTCTAATTTCTTTCCACAATTTGTACAGTACTTCAAAGTTAAACTCCTTTCTATATTCAGATGACATAGATGCCGTTATTTTAAGTACAAACTATCACCTTTGCAGTTTTCACAACTTGATAATGTACTTCAATTATACATCTTGTTATTTTAATTTATAGTACATTTTTTGTCTTTTTTGAAAAATATTTCAATAACTTTAATTGTGTTATAGATATTGAAAAATGAGTGTGCTACTATGACATTAATCACACAAAATGTTGTGTATTATTTTTTATATTTAATTAAAAGTTAAGGGGGATTAACATGAAATGTCCAAAATGCGGAGCACCTGTTGAACAAGACGATCGTTTCTGCGGAGAATGCGGAATCGATTTAACTAAAGTATCAGCTGTTTCCTCACAAAATTCTACTGAATCAGAATCATCTCAAGCATTACATAACCACAATGAAAATGAACCAACACACTCTAATCAACAACCTAGTTTCGACAAAGAAAAATTTAATCAACATGCGAATGAAATTAAACACGAAGGGACGAGTTTCTTTTCACAACTCTTCAAATCACACGACAGTGTGATTGCAGGTACTAAATCTTTCTCACTTAAATTTATCGGCATACTCTCTGCAGTATTTTTAATTTTGACACTGATTGTTTTAGCTATCTTCGTTCCAAGCGAAGTTAACTACATTGGATATGGCGTTACGAAATCAGGTATTGTCACAAAATCATTCTTCGGTATTTTATTGTTCTTAGTTATTTCTTATGGATTACTTGCTGGTGTGACACGTCTAGTAGTTAAAGACAACATCAGTTTTGCGAAGATTCTGTCTGACTTTGTATTCATTAATACTTTTTCATTCATTTTCTTCATTTTAGGATTACTGTTACTAAGAGGCGAAATTTATTCAATCGGTTCATTCCTATTATTACTAGGAATTGTCAGCTTCTATGCATCAGCCGTTTATCTCATCACGAAATACTCTAGTTACCATACATTACGTATTCCAGTATTCTTCGGTATCATCATCTATATTGTCGTTCAATTCATTGTACTATCAATCTACGGTGAAATGCTTCGAAATACATTTGTAGATATCTTTGGAAGTATGCTTGAAGACCTGTTTAGATTTGGAGGTGGTTTCTAGTGAAGTTCTGTCGTAATTGCGGACACAAACTTAAAGAGGGACAGAAAGTTTGCCCACAATGCGGAACACCCACGAATCAAACACCTAAGCGCTCTAATCAAAACTATCACTCAGCACCACGCCAACCACAATCTAAAAAGATGTGGGTAATCATCGGTATTATTGCCGCAATCATTATTGTTTTACTGATACTCTTCTTTGTTGGTAAACAACAAGCAAGTGTCACACATCAAGCAGATCAAGTCGCAGACGCGATTAAAGATAAAGACCCAAATAAAGTTAAAAAGTATGTCACGTCAGACGGTAAAAAGCTAAGTAAAGATGAGGCTAAAGCTTTTCTTGATATCTTAGAAGGTGGAAAACTTTATAAAACCGTCGGTAATGAAGTTAAGGAAAAAGGCGAAAGCATGAAACGTAATCATAAGTACAGTGATACTGTTAAATATGATAGCGAAACAATTATGAACATCGACCAAGATGGAAAGAAATGGCTCTTCTTTGATGATTATAAATTTGATATTCCAAACTACTCTATTAGTATGGATGATATTTCAGATGGTGGCACAATTACTTATGAATACGAAGGCAAGAAACACAAAGTAGATAGTAATGGTCATATCGGCTCGTTCCCACTTGGTCTTTATGAGTTAAAAGCTACTAAGAAAGTTAACGACAAAGACTATAAAGGACAACTTCAAATCTATGCATCACAACATTCTAGTCTTGCTCACTCAAACTTTGATCAAATCAAATTCAATGTTGAGTTAGATAATTACAGTATTAACGAAGAAGATACAACACTCTACATCAACAACAAACCACATGACTTCGACTCTTCTACTGATTATGGTCCATATCCGCCAGATGAGAAAGTTGAAGTCTACGCAGTAGCTGATGTTGAAGGTAAGAACTTCACATCAGACAAACAAGTAGTGAAATTCGAAGGAGATTCAGAAAGTCCAGAAACAGTAAAACTTTCTTTCGACGACGATGCAATCGATAAACAAATCGATAAAGCATTAGAAAAAGAAATGAGCAAAGATGACGATGATGACGAAAGCTCAGACGAAAAAGTCACACGTGAAAACGTCATCGACGTTGTAGAATCATTCGAAGGCAGCACTCTTGATACAGACACTTACACATATAAAGAACCAGAAAAAGATGGAGACGACTGGGGATTCTCATTCACAGATAAAGACGGTGACCTTGCCGGATCTTACATCATTGAACCAGACAAATACGTCACTAAATATGACGAAGACGGCGAAGAAATCGACTCTGGCTACGGAAAATAATTTCATATAACTATTAAAGCTGCATGACCTTGAAATTAAGGGCATGCAGCTTTTCATTACTTTCTAAAATAATATATCCTATTCTGATTTATACTTATAATTTATGTTACACCTATCTATGTCAGTCAAAGTCAGAGACACTAATATCTACTCAATACTTCTAGCTATTTTCTTCGATAATATTATTTAACTCATCCACAAATGGTTGCATTTTCAGCTCTTCTAAAAGGGCATCAACAGCTTTATCTACTTTCTCCTGAGGATTTTCTGCAAGACTATCATATGTTTTGATATTCTTTTTTGAAAGTGCTGCACTTGAATTACTAAAGTGGAAAAGTGATGGTTTTATATTTTCTTTAAAATTTATCTCTTGTTCTTCTGCGTTTCTTTCTAAGATATATCTCCATCCATTCTTACCCTTTGGTCTGAATGCTCTGAATACAGCTATTGTATCAGTATCTCTTATAATTTTTTCAGTAATTAAACTAGCAATTTTAGAAGTACTCGGCAAATCCACTAATTTTTTTCTGTATGCATTTACAATATCTTTCGCACCATTTGAACGATATGGAATCATTTCTATATTACAAATCGCTATTTTCTCAACTGCATGGTTAAACTCTTGTTCAACGTTATAGTTTAAGCTTTTTTCTTTAACAATACCCTTAACTTTTTCTATTTTTTCAAACAAATTATAATAATATCTCATGCTATTTTGAAAGCCGTTGCTTTTTAGCCCGTTATCCATAAAAGCTTTTGAATAGTATGCAAACAGATAGTATGCAATCTTTTTAACGACGGCTCCATTATAAGAGTTCTTACTTAACTTTCCATTTTTGTTACGATTTAGAAGCACTTCACGATCTTCTTTAAAGATTTTATATAGTTTTTTTAGTTCTTGAGCCATGACATTTTCAACTGAAATCACATGTTCTAAATAGAAGTTAAGATTTTCACTGTATTCCTTTGATTCAAAGTTAACACCATCTACACCAAGATTTCTTTCTTCTTTTTTCTCTTCCTCAACATATTCAGTGATGTCTTTACACTCATTTCCTATCCCTGTTCTCATTTGTGTTCCTGGATTAAATAAACCAAATATAAACTTAGCCTTGTCAATATCCCCAAGAATTTGATTTGGAATGCCCCAACGCACAGCATTACATCCATTTTCCTTTATATAAGGTGCATCTTCTGGATGTACCCAAGAGAAGTGATCACTATTTCCATTAGACTGATATAACTCAATATACTCTCGTGCTTTTTCTCTAATATCATAGTCTCCATGATTACTCCAAAAATCTTGTAAAGCTTCAATAGATTGTCTTAAATTATCTTGTTCATTGTTTGTCATTAAAATCTCCTCTTCTCTGTCTTTAAGTATTATTAAAGTATAAATAAATTTCGTTCAATTCATTTAATTATGGCAAATAATGAGGACAAGAGATGTCCATTAAACAATCTTTTTTAAGATTTTGTTAAGCCATGATTTTGTGTGTGTTATCAAACACTTATTGATTGGTGCACAAGGCAGTCTCACGCTTGTCTGAAGTGAGTATGACGGCCGTATAAAATTGAGTTATTCGCATTAAAAAAGAACCACTAACCTGTATAGATTAGCAGTTCTTGTGTCATATTATTTTATTGTTTCTCCATTTTTCCTTTCGGTATTGTCACAAAGGATGCGACGAATGCGCTAAGCATTACGGCTGCACCTACAACGAAGGCAATACCTGCTGAGAATTCTGGTGTATGATTTGGTGCGAGTGATGAGTAGACTGTCGTCAGGATTGCGATACCGAATGCGGCACCGAGTGTTGATGACATTTTAATGATACCTGAGGCAACCCCTACTTTTTCAGCTGGAACACTCGTTAATGCTGTATCAAGAACTGGTGTCGCGAAGAAACCAAGTCCGAGTCCAATGAATAAGAATCCGATGACTGAAACGATGATATAAACTACGTCTGGTAAGAATACTGTTGAGATAAGCAGTATACCTACTGCGATAGAAATCGGTCCTGCAAGCATTGGGAATCTTGGTCCTTTACGTTGTAAGTAACGTTCACCAATACGAATCATAGATAAGCTTCCGATTAAGTAAGTGATTGTGACGAAACCTGCTTTTAATCCTGAGAAACCTAATCCTGCTTGTGCATAGATATTAAATAATGCGAGTGATCCGATAACTGTGTTTAACAAGAAGTTCGCTGATACTGTACCGATATACGTTTTATTAGAGAATACACTGAAGTCGATAAACGGTTGATGTTTTTGTCTTTCATAGAAGTAGAAGACAAAGACTGAAATAACGAAAATCGCATCGAGTGTTAAAGTAATCGGGTTCAACCAACCTAATCTTGTTCCTTGTGTTGTAACTACGTTGATACTTAACATCATAATTAAGAAGATAGCAATCCCTACAACGTCGAACTTCATATTTTTAGCGCCAGGCTCTTTTGATTCTGGAACTCCTCTAAATAAGTAGAGCGCGACGAATGATAGGATAATTGATAATACGAAAATCCATTTCCATCCAAAGAATGTTGCGACAAGTCCTGCGAAGAATGACGCGATACCTGTTCCGCCATATGATCCGAATGACCAGAAACTTAACGCTTTTTGACGTTCTTCGTCATGATAGAACTGATTAATAATCGCAATCGTTGCCGGCATTAAACATGCGGCTGATAAACCTTGTAAGACACGGCCGATAATCAACAGTGCAGGAATACTTGAGATAATGACGGAAATAGATCCGACAATACTCAAGATAATTCCGACACGTGTCATTTTCACACGACCTAGCTTATCCGCTAAGCCACCTGCTACAACAATGAAGATACCTGTGAACAGTGAAGTTAAACTGACTGCAATATTCACGACAGTCATATCAATGTTGTAATCTTTTTGAACATGCGGTGCAATGTTCAAGAAGGATTGCGCGAATAACCAATACGTGAGGATGGATAAGATAATCGCAACGATGAGCTGTGTACCTGGTTTAAATGCTTGATGTTGTTTCTTATTTTGTGCCATTACTTGTTCCTCCTCATTTAGTGATTTTTAATAATGCTTTGACCTGCGATACGACCGTAAGTGAAGATGTCCGCAAGTGCGTTACCACCTAAACGGTTACCCGCGTGGATACCGCCCGCAACTTCACCTGCTGCGTATAAACCTTTGATTGGGTTGTTATCGATATCAATGACTTGTGCAGTTGTATCGATTTTCAGACCGCCCATTGTATGGTGAACTGCTGGTTTACGTGGTGTAGCGTAGAATGGTGCACGTTCAATCTTAAGATCGAATGCGTTCTTACTGAAGTCATCATCATGACCTTTATCCACGAAGTCGTTATAACGTTCAATTGTTTTCACAAAGTGGTCTGGGTCCATATTTAATTGTCTTGCTAAATCTTCAAGCGTATCTGCTTTATAAAGCACTTTTTCTTCAATTTCTTTATCAATTTTTTCTTGAGATGTGTTCATCGCAAGTTCTTTAATGTTTTCATCAGCAATGATGTAGAACAAGCCATCTTTTTGGTCTAATGCTGCTTTAGATAAGACGTCACGGCTTTCAAATTCGTTGACGAAACGGTCACCGTCTTTGTTGACGAAGACGAAGTTAGATGGTGTCACAATTAAGCCTGTGAATAATGCACCTGTTTTAGGGTCAGAAATCGGCATCATTTGTGAGAAGCCCATGCCGACTAAGTCAGCACCTACTTGAACACCTAATTTAATACCGTCACCTGTGATTGCTGGTGAGTTTGTTGTTTTAATATCATCAGGAATGTTATCCCAATATGTGTTATATTGTTGAATCATTTGTGTATTCGCACCGAATCCGCCTGCGGCGATAACCACACCATAACGTGTATGGATTCTAACTTTCGCACCATTATGTTTCGTTGCTTCTACACCGACAATTTTACCGTCTTCTTTAATCAGACGATCCGCTGTTGTTTCAGTCATGATTTGACCATGGTCCTTACGAACATAGTCACTTAGTGATTCAATGAACTCTAAACCTTGAGCTTTCATTGGTTTATGTCCACGTCTCCATAAAGCACCTACAGGCATATCTACAATTGTTCTATCGAAGTGTACGCCTTTTTCAGTTAACCATTTCACTGATTCTAAGACATTGTCTGTTAATGTCTTAACTAAGTCATATTGGCCTGTGATGACTTTACCGTTTCTATCCGCACGACGTCCGCCAAGGTACGTTTGGATACGGTGTAATTCAATAGAGTCGAACAAGTAATCTTGTCCTTCTTTTTGTGTTTCTAAATATTCTTTGATTTGTTGTTTCAATGTACGGAAGTCTTCAAGGTATTCTTCTTCAATGTCATTTTCATCATGGTTCATTAACGCTTCTAGTGTTTCTTGTTCACCATGTAATGATGGGAATGTATTTTGCCATGAAGGTTCAGGCGCGTTCACTTGGCCACCTGTACGGATTGTGTTACCGCCAATAGCTGCGAATTTCTCAAGCATAATCACTTCTTTGCCTTGTTCTAAGACTGAAGCTGCTGCACTTAAACCAGCACCACCTGTACCGATGACTACAACATCTGTTGTTTCTTCGATAGTTTCGTCTGACCATTCTACAACTGGTTTTGGACGCGCACGTAAGATGTCTGGATTTTCGCCTGCTTGTTTAATCGCTTCTGCCACACCTTCAATAACCGCTTCACACGTCACTGTCGCACCAGAAATCACATCTACGTTCAATGTTTGACCATTAATGATTTCATTTGGTAAACGTTCAAACGCTGGGTTTGCGATACCTTCTGATTCATTACTGTCATCTACTTCAATAGACACGATTTCATCTTCAGAGAACACAACTTTCATTGGTAAGTTCGCATTGTGTCCTTGTGCGAAGACTTCATACGTACCTGGGTTATATTTAACCTTTTTATTTTGTAACGCTTTTAAGCGTTCATATTTACGTTGTTCTTCTTCTTTATCGACAATCATGAAGTCCATTACTTTCCATAACGGAGATGGAATGTGTAATAAACGTTGATCATGAATATCTACGAAATCTTCAACTTTTTCATTCTTTTCAATCTTTTCAGCCCAATGTGGCTCAACTAAATAAGCTTTACCTACGCTGACTAAATCGTATCCAAGTTCTAATGCTTCTTCAGCATCTTCACGTTGACCGATACTACCAACACCCATAATTGGAATGTCAGCTAATGTATCGCTTTGAAGTTTTAAATATTTTGAAATTAATGGTTCTTTATCCGCTGTATCTACAATAGATGTACGTTTATAGCTGTTCGCAGAAATATGGAAGTAATCTGGATGTGCTTCTGCTAAAGTATTTAAAAGATACATTGTATCGTCAAAACGGATACCTGGTTCTTCTAATTCTTCTGGTGAGAAACGGTAACCGATAATGAAGTTTTCAGCACCATTATCTTTTGCTGCTTTTTGTACTTCTTTCAAGACAGCCATTGGGAAATTCGTACGTTTTTGTCTGCTTCCTCCCCACTCATCTGTTCTACGGTTACTGTGAGGTGAGAAGAATTGTTGTAAGAGATATGTGTTCGCACCATGAATTTCAACACCATCATAACCCGCTTCAATTGCTCTTCTTGTTGCTTCACCGAATTGGTGAATCATATCTTCAACTTGTAACGCTATCATTTCACGAGGTACTGCCGCATTTGGACGAAGTGCCGCAACCGGACTCGCTGAAATTGGAGTCGCACCCCCGTTTAATTTAGGATCAGCCATTCTCCCTGCGTGATATAACTGTAAAATTGCTTTAGATCCATTTTCGTGAATCGCATCTGCTAAACGTTTTAAACCTGGAATCTTTTCATCTGTATCTATGCCGATAGCACCTGGGAAGCCACGGCCGTTGTCCATTACGAAACAACTTTCTACAATAATCGCACCCACTTTACCAGAGCGGTGTTTATAGTAATCAATCATCTCTGCCGTTACTGATCCATCAAAGTAAGCTGATTGGATGGTCATAGGTGCCATTGTAATCCTATTATCTAATTCAGCTCCTGAAGCTAATTTAACCTTTTCAAATAATGACTTTGTCATACCCTCTTCTCCTTTGTGAATATTTTCACATGATACCGCAAAATTTTTTCTCATACTTAGCATATGAGAAGTTAACGCGTATCAAGTGATTCATTTTTTATATTTACCTTTGATTCACTGAAAGTATAACATAGAAAGAAAGTTTGTGAAATAGTTAACAAGATAAATTTAAATTATTTTTACAATCACTTATTTTAGTATCTTTATCAATTCACATGGTGATTTAAGCATCGAATCACCATGTGATTATATTAAATTAATGTAAGATGCGTCATGCGTTGTGTTGTGAAGACTTCACCATCTTTACTGATAATCACCGCTTCAATACCAGGAATTTCATTCAACACCGCAATCGCTTGATTAATCGACATCGCAAAACATACAGTTGTCCAAATCTCTCCATCAATAGATTGATCAGAAACAATCGTTATACTAGCAATGTCCCCTTCTACTGGATAACCTGTTTTTGAATCTAAAATATGATGATACAGTTTGTCACCTTTATAGAAATAACGTTCATAAATACCAGAAGTCACTACAGATTGACCTGCGATTTCTACTACACCTACTAATCCTCCACGTTCAGAATCAGGTTGTTGAATCCCTACTGTCCACTTATCTTTATTTATAGGATGACCAATCGTTAAGACATTACCACCTAAATCAATAATGCCTGTTTGTACACCTTGTGAGACAAAGTAATCTTTTAATCGATCCGCAAAGTAACCTTTCGCAATGGCACCTAAATCAATTTCCATCCCTGGCACTTTTAAATAAACTGTATATGCTTCATGATCTAATACTACATTTTCTGGTTGGATTTTTTGTAAACGCTCTTGAATGTCAGATTCATTTGGTAATTGAGCGTCTTTAAAACCGATTTTCCATAATTTAACTAATGGTCCAATCGTCAGATTGAACTTAGAATCAGAAGACAGACTGACCGCATGTGCTTGTGCAATCAATTCAAATAAATCTTCATCTACTTGTACAGGTTTAATGCCTGCATTTTGATTTACATGCATTAAATCTGATTTATCATCATTTGCGCTAAAGCGTTTTTCATAGTCTTTCAACATCTCTTCAGCATGGTTTAATAGTACTTCCGCTTTAGGATGTTCAATTTGTAGGGTAATACGTGTCCCCATGAGGTTTAATACTTTCTGTTTCATTTCAGCAACTCCTCAATACATAACGATAGATTTATCTTTATACTATCAAACTCTCTTTCATTCTCGAAATTCAAATTAAAAAACGACACTCCTTTTTAAGAAATGTCGTTTTAAATTAAATCTGTGGAATATTTTCAATGGCTTCAATCATATTGTCTTTTGTATATACCTTAATACTGAATCCATTATCTTTCAGCGTATCGTAATACCATATACTTCCATGGTCTATATCAGGTGCGTTATGAAAACTTGTAAACTCAGTTTCAGACATATGAGATGGAATCACAAAGACGTGATCAATTTTATTGTCATTATCATAGCTGACACCCATATCGCCATATAATTCAACTTTGTTTCCACGAACTTCTTTTGTACCTTCTGGTTTACCGAATGTACTTTGTACATCTGATTTAGATTGACCAATTTCAAAGCCTTTATAGCCATGTGTATTCGATGATTTCATAAAGTTTTGACTAAACTCCGTTGAATTCACATTGACTGAGATTTTATCTGTGTCTGGCAAGTTATGTTGCGTAGCTTGTTCATGATTATTTGCGCTTTGTTGATGGTTTCCTGAACCTCCGCTATAGAAATAAAAAGCAAGATAAGCGCCGCCTATGATTAAAGCTAAGATAACTAAGCCTAACAGACTCCAACCGATGACTTTCCAAGGTGAAACTGATGTACGCTCGTGTAGAATTTCAGAACGTGAAAATTCATGATAATCTCTGTTTTCTTTACCGCAATTTGTGCAATAGTGTTCATCTGGTGCTAAAGGTTTCCCACAGTTTGTACAGTACTTCATAACGCTTTTCCCCTCACGTTTATTGTTATCTTTATTATAGTTGATAAAAACATACACTGCTATATCATTAAATATTCAATTCAACTTTTTATCTTAAATTGTATTAAACGCTACGCTTTCACGCACTATTTCAACTTAATATCAATCTACTCAAAAAACATTGTTCCACGCATAAATTAGCGATATAATTATATTAAAGAAAACCATTTCATCCAAGCGTCACAAGGCTTTAGACAAGTTACCCAGCATCAAGATATTCACAACAATTCCAATCAATTAACCCATTGGAATTATAGAAAGGGAGCGTTTTATTTTATGAAAGCAGCTGTATGGTACGGACAAAAAGATGTACGTGTTGAGGAACGTGAAATCAGACCATTAAAAGACGATGAGGTACGCGTTAAAGTATCTTGGACAGGTATCTGCGGAACAGATTTACATGAATATTTAGAAGGACCTGTATTTATCGCTGTCGATGAGCCAGATCCGTTATTAGGTCAAAAAGCACCTGTTACTTTGGGTCATGAATTTTCAGGTATAGTCGAAGAAGTAGGTAGTGAAGTTACTGAATATAAAAAAGGTGATCGTGTAGTAGTTAACCCTACTGTTTCTAAACACGAAAAAGAAGAAAACATCGATTTATATGATGGCTATTCATTTATCGGTTTAGGTGCAGATGGTGGTTTCGCATACTACACTAATGCACCTGAAGGTAATGTATACCGTTTACCTGATAATGTATCAGCTAAAGAAGGTGCTTTAGTAGAACCTACTGCAGTAGCTGTACAAGCCGTTAAAGAAGGCGAATTGTTATTTGGTGATACAGTAGCAGTTATCGGTGCAGGACCAATTGGTTTATTAAATGTCATCGCGGCAAAAGCTGCTGGCGCAAGTAAAATCTTTGTATTCGACTTATCTGACGAACGCTTAGCAAAAGCTAAAGAAGTCGGTGCTACTTACGCAGTAAACTCTGGTGAAGTAAATCCGGTAGAATTCGTTCGCGAACACACTGAAAATGGTGTAGATGTCACATTTGAAGTTGCTGGTGTAGCTGCTACATTAGCACAATCTATTTCTATGACACGCCCACGTGGTACAGTCGTTATCGTATCTATTTTCAGTCATCCAGTACAATTTGATCCAATGCAATTAACAAACACAGGTGTGAAATTAACATCAACAATTGCTTACACACCAACTACTTTCCAACAAACGATCGATTTAATCAGCGAAGGCAACTTAAATGTTAAACCAGTCGTTACAGATGAAATCGAATTAGAAGATATCGTTGAATCTGGATTTGAAAAATTAGTCAGCGATAAATCACAAGCTAAAATCTTAGTAAGATTAAATGGTGACCAAGCATAATAAAATAATAGGTATATCCAGTTAAGGTAGGGAGCACAGTCTTCCTGCCTTTTTATATTGAGTATATATTACTCTTTCTTTCAATTTAAAAAACGACACTCCTCTTTCAAGAAATGTCGTTTTCCTTATATATGATGATGTGTGTTATTAATGTTCGTTCGGATCATTTTCTGCATCTTGGTGTGTTTTGTGTACAGTACCGAATTTATGGTCTGGACCACCGTAGATTGAGTAAAGTTTTAATGGTTCGTCACCTTTGTTTGTGACGTTATGCCATGTATCTGCAGGAACGATAATCGCATCGTCAGGGTTGACTTCTTTTTCGAAATTCAAATTGTCTTCTGTAGGACCCATTTGGCATAAACCTTTACCTTGTTCAACACGTAGGAATTGTTCAATACCATGGTGGATTTCTAAACCGATGTCATCTCCTGGTTGAATTGTCATTAATGTAACTTGAATATTTGAACCAGTCCAAATGGTAGTACGGTAGTTTTCATTTTCCAATGTCATACCTTCGATATTATCTACTACTGGTTTGTTACCTTGGTCTTCAAAATTATAAGTCATTTTAAAACCCTCCTTGATTTAATGCTTACATTTATATTGCACTCCGTTTTAATTCATTGAAACGACTTTTATAAAGAGTTCACAAATTCTTCAAGAACAGTTATTAATTTTTTCAAAGAACGAGTGCTATTCTTTATCAGTTTTTTAATGCGTCATGCTACAATCAATATAGATAGATTAGAATCATTCTAAATAAGGAGAGTTGAATATGAGTAAAGACAAATCAAAATTAACAGGTCTTTTCGGCCATCCCGTAGGAGATCGTGAAAACTCAGCAACAGCTGGTCCACGTGGCCCATTACTAATGCAAGACGTATATTTCTTAGAATTATTAGCACACTTCGATCGTGAAGTTATCCCTGAACGACGTATGCACGCTAAAGGTTCAGGTGCATTCGGGACATTTACAGTAACTAATGATATTACACAATACACAGATGCAAGCATCTTCGCAGAAGTCGGCAAACAAACACCTATGTTTGCACGTTTCTCTACAGTAGCTGGTGAACGCGGTGCAGCTGATGCTGAACGTGACATCCGTGGCTTCGCATTAAAATTCTATACAGATGAAGGTAACTGGGACCTTGTAGGTAACAATACACCTGTATTCTTCTTCAGAGACCCTAAATTATTCCCAAGTTTAAACCACGCAGTTAAACGTGACCCACGTACAAATATGCGCAGTGCACAAAACAACTGGGATTTCTGGACTTCATTACCTGAAGCATTACATCAAGTAACAATCTTAATGTCTGACCGTGGTATTCCTCGTGGCTATAGACACATGCACGGTTTCGGCTCACATACGTATTCTTTATTAAATAAAGATAACGAACGTGTATGGGTGAAATTCCACTTCCGTACACAACAAGGTATTGAAAACTTCTCACCAGAAGAAGCAGAACAAGTGATTGCGAAAGATCGTGAATCATCTCAACGTGACTTATTCGAAGCTATCGAAGAAGGCAACTTCCCTAAATGGAAAATGTACATTCAAGTCATGACAGAAGAACAAGCACGTAACCACAAAGACAATCCATTCGACCTAACTAAAGTTTGGTTTAAAGATGAATATCCATTAATTGAAGTCGGTGAGTTCGAATTAAACCGCAACCCTGACAACTACTTCATGGATGTTGAACAAGCAGCATTCGCACCAACTAACATTGTGCCTGGTATCGACTTCTCACCAGACAAAATGTTGCAAGGTCGCTTATTCTCTTATGGAGATGCTCAACGTTACCGTTTAGGTGTTAACCACTGGCAAATCCCAGTCAACCAACCTAAAGGTGTAGGCGTTGAAAACTTATGTCCATTCGCACGTGATGGTCAAGGTCGCTTCTTAGATGGCAACCAAGGCGGTAAAACACATTACTACCCTAACAGCACAGGCGCAATGGAAAGCCAACCAGGTTACAAACGTCCACCAATGGATGTCGTTGATGGTCCAGCTTATGAATACGACTACCGTGAAGATGACGATAACTACTTCGAACAACCAGGTAAATTGTTCAGACTACAAACACCTGAACAACAAGAACGCATCTTCCAAAACACAGCAAATGAAATGGAAGGCGTAACATTAGAAGTAAAAGAACGTCATATTCGTCATTGCTATAAAGCAGATCCTGAGTATGGTAAAGGTGTCGCAAAAGCAATGGGTATCGACATTAACAGTATTGATTTAAATGCTGAAGACTAAGCCGATTATTTCCTAGGCAATATATAAAGAAGAGGTAGCTTATTTATGATATTAGATAAAGTAAACCCAAATGACCTATTTCCAACCGAGTCACAACAAGCTTCAGTATTAGGCAAAATGGGTTATCCAATGAACGGTGAAATTAAAATCTTTGAAGCAGCTTACATCGCCACAAATGAACGTTTGATTTTAAATGTAGATATGGCTGGAGAGTTCTATTATCGCAACATCGCATACAATGAAATTAAAGCGATTGAACTCACAGAAGACACATTAAGTCTTACATTTGAAATTGGCACATTTAAATTAACTGATTTCAAACAAGATGAAGCTGAAAACTTTAAAGCCTATGTTACATCGCAAATAAAATAACTTTTAAAAGTTTTAGTGCAAGATCGAGGTACTACTAATTCTTTTAATAACAAAGAAGAAGCTATCGTCTTTTCCGAGTTGATAGCTTCTTTACTTTATTTATATTGGAATATGAATTCTTCTATTTTAATCATTTGATGGCTTTTCTGAAGAGTAATTACAAATTCTATTGTTTTCCAACAGTTTAGGTAAAATCATATAACTGATTCTTAATCTTGGGGGCAATGTTTGGGGGATCTTCCTAAGTAAATCACCCTATTATTTTTATCCCGCTTTAGTGTGGATTGTGGACGCTGGGGGTATTGGAGTAGTAATTGGTTATTTATTGGTTGCACTCTCTTTCTTAAAGTTAAGAAAAGCAGCACCAGATTTAAAACGACCTTATAAAATCAAGAATGGTAAAGCAATAGGTGTCATCGCAATTATTTTAAGTTTATCGTTCATCATTATTTACTTGCCAGGAATGCCATCTTCATTAATATGGCCTTCTGAATGGCTAATTGTCTTTGTTTGGTATGGAATTGCAGCGATTTTATATTATGTACAAAAAAGGAAAAATAAGGTGATAGAAAATGACAAAATTAGAAGTTTTGAACCCAGCAACGAATGAAGTGATTGAAACACTTGAGTATACGGATGAAGCTACAATGAATAAACAAATAGAAAAAGCACATGATGCCTTTCTATCTTGGCGTGAAGTAGATGCCCATACACGTTCTGAGAAACTATGGGCTTGGTCAAAATTAATTGATGAACATAAAGAGGAACTCGCTGAACTGATTACAAAAGAAGGCGGCAAACCTTTAAAAGAAGCTCTAGGTGAAGTTGATTATGCACGTTCCTACGTTGATTGGTATGCAGAAGAAGCAAAACGTCTATATGGACGTACTATTCCGGCAAATTCTGCTTCAAAAAAGATCATTGTTCAATCTTTCCCTGTCGGAGTTGTCGGTGCGATTACACCTTGGAACTTCCCTGCAGCAATGATTACTCGTAAAATGGCACCTGCTTTAGCTGCAGGTTGTACGATTGTATGTAAACCAGCGGTACAAACACCACTGACTACAATTCGTTTAGTAGAACTAGCACATGAAGCAGGCATCCCAAAAGACGCTATTCAATACGTTATTATATCTGGTAAAGATGCTGGACGTATTTTTACTGAAAGTCCAATCATTCAAAAAATTACCTTTACAGGTTCTACACCTGTCGGCAAGAAATTGATTGAAGGCGCTGCTAGTTCTGTTAAGAATGTCACTATGGAACTCGGTGGTCTAGCACCCGTAATTGTGCACAAAGACGCAAATATTGATGATGCTGTCGATCAAACAATCGCAACTAAATTCAGAAATGCCGGTCAAACATGTATTTGTGCCAACCGAATTTATGTACATGAGGATATTGTCGATACGTATGTAGATAAATTAATACAAAAAGTACATGAATTAAAAGTAGGTAACGGTTTAGATAAAGGAGTAGACGTCGGTCCGTTAATCAACCAAGATGGAGTAGATAAAGTCGTTCATCAAATTAAAGATGCAGAAGTTAAAGGCGGACAATTATCTCGTTCATTGGATGAAATTGAATCACTAGGCGGCAATTTCTTAAAACCAGTCGTCATTTCAAATGCGAATCAAGATATGGAAATTATGCATAAAGAAACATTTGGTCCTGTAGCGCCTGTTATGGCTTATGCTGATTTAGATGACGCAATCAAAATGGCGAATGACACTGAATTCGGTTTAGCTGCTTACTTCTTCACTAATAATTATAAAACTGGTTTCTACATCTATAATAATTTAGATTATGGTGTTATTGGATGGAACGATGGCGGCCCTTCTGCTGCACATGCCCCATTCGGCGGTATGAAAGAAAGTGGTTATGGCAGAGAAGGCGGCATTGAAGGTATTCAGCCATATTTAGAAACGAAATATTTATCTATCGGCGATATGTAAACGAGTTAAAAACAAGTAATAAATCAAGTCTCAAATAAAAAGTCGGTGAAAACCTTAAGTGTTTTCATCGATCTTTTATTGAGCCTATACGTACTACTAAAAATAATATTACCAATTAAAGTTAAACGCCTCCTCAGTTTTAAAACTGAGAAAATTTAAATACTAAGCGTATTTTTATATTGAATACCTAGTATTTTAAAAGGATATTGACTTTCATATGAAAAGGGCATAATATAGGCATACGTTTAAAGTTTTCAGATTTTTTAAATAATAAGTCCGTCATCTGAAGAATCACACATTAGAGGAGAGAATAAAGATGAGTAACAACTTAATTTTACAATCAGATTTTGGTATAGAAGACGGTGCAGTCAGCGCAATGAAAGGTGTTGCACGTATGGTCAGTGACAATATCTTCATCAATGATTTAACACATGACATTCCACCTTATGATATTTGGGTGGCTTCCTATCGTCTCTACCAGACTGTGAAATACTGGCCAAAAGGCACAGTCTTTGTTTCTGTCGTAGACCCTGGTGTAGGCAGTGATCGCAGAAGTATTGCTTGCTTGACCAAAACAGGTCACTATATCATTACACCAGATAACGGTTCACTGACACATATACTGCATTATGAAGGCATTGAATCAGTCATTGCGATAGATGAAGTCAAAAGTCGTTTACCGCATTCTGAAGAAAGTCATACTTTCCATGGTCGTGATATTTATGCCTATAATGGTGCTCGCTTAGCTGCCGGTCAAATTGAATTTGAAGATTTAGGCCAGTCTATTGATTTAGACTCAATCAAACAACTTCCAATCAATGATTCTAGACAAGAAGGCGATACACTCATCGGTTATATTGATGTCTTAGATATCCGCTTCGGCTCTCTATGGACCAACATTCCACTTTCTTACTTTAAAGAGAATGATATACACCATGGAGATAACCTGATTGTGACCATTTATAACCGTGAAAACAAAGTCTATCAAAACATCATGAAATTCGTACGTTCTTTTGCGGACGTCAATATTGGTGAACCTTTAGTTTACATTAACTCACTCGTTAATATAGGCGTTGCGGTCAACCAAAATTCATTTTCTAAACTCTATCATATTGGCACAGGAAATGACTGGCGTATCGAAATAACCAAAGGACCAACCTTCTAACCTCTACTAGTAATTCTTATAATGATTAAAATATAGTTGAATAAACGTAAAAGGAGAGCCATTGCTTAATATAGCTTGGCTCTCCTTTTCGAATTAACATATTTCGATATATTGTTATAAATCACCTATTTTATTAAATGTATGCTTCCTAATGGATTAATCCTTTTCGCTGACATAATTTCCATAAAATTACACAAGCGATAATACTAATTAATGTATCTATTAACCCACCTTCTAAACCAAAATTACCTCCATTTAATAAAGCTCTATTTTCAAATAAATCTGTTGTAAGTAAAGCATTAGGCATACTGGCTCCACTAACTTTAACTCCTAAAATAGGACCTTGTACAAAGTTCCATAAACTATGAGCGGCACCTGCTACCCAAATACTACCACTCCAATAAAAGAGTAACGAAAAGAATATGCCAGCTAGAAATAAATTGATTAAAGCTAAAATATCAATACCTGAATTTATTCCGTGCATTAATGAAAAGAATATCGAGTTAATAATAATACCGTAAACGACGCCTTTCTTGGCACTAAATGCATTCATGATTAGCGATCTTGTGAGTACCTCTTCAGTCATACCTTGTATTAAAAAGCCTATTAAATAACCGAAGATAATAAGTACGCTTGTGTCAGGGTTAAACACAGTTTGCGCGCCACCTGTTAGTAAACTTAATAGATAAACGACAATCAGCATGATACTTCCGATAGCTGCACCTAAACCATACTGTTTTATCCAATTTTGCTTATAAAAACCTAAAGACTCTGTTGATTTTTTCAAAATAAACTTATTCGCTAACAACAATACTAGTAATAATACCCCAAAGCTGCCTAGATTCGTAAGCGTATCAATTAACTGAGCGACTCCTGCCGGGAGTGACTTTTGATTGATAATAAGTGGTAATGATAAAAAAGTTGAAAGAAAATCTGATACAATCAGCGCAGCAACTGCAATTATTATCGCAATCCACGGCGACTTATTCCCCCACTCTTTTTGTGTCTGTTTCATACTTTGATTTAATTCAAACTGCATTACTTCCATCCCCTTTCTTGATGTTTTCTACTTTGATGTTTTAGTAGGTGAAAGTATAACTTCTAAAATCATAGCACAAAAATTTAAATAATTATATTAAAAGGTATTGTACTTTACACCTTCCTCACTTTTTTTATTTCAAGTTCTTATTGTTTTATTTGAACAACTAAAAAAACCGAACACCCTTAAACGAGTGCTCGGTTAGACTAGATTTTACCTATTTAATGATTACTTATTTTTTAAGAGAATCAGGAATTGCTTGGTAACCTTCTCTTACGTTAATCACATTTGTGAAGCCTTTATTTTCTAAGATACCGACTGCGATTGAACTACGTACACCTGATTGGCAATGTACATAGATTGGCGCATCTTTATCAAATGGAACATCAGCATCTAGTAATTTACCGTGTTTGATGTGTTTCGCTTGGTCAAGGTGACCTGCATCCCATTCATCATTTGTACGTACGTCTAATACATTTTCTTCTTTACCTGTCATGTCTGCACTGTGTACAGAAGGTGTCATGACATCGTATTTCGGTAATCGATAACCTGCGACACGATCATAACCGATTAATTGAAGTTGGTAAGCTGCTTGTTGTACTAAGTCGCGGTCACCGATTAAATCGATGTCTTTGTCGTAGTCAAGATACCAACCGATTTGGTTAATGAAACCTTTATCGAATGGAATATTGATTGTGCCGTATTCATGACCACCATGATACGCTGAGCGTGAACGTACATCGAATGCGAGACGGTCTGAATCTAGACTTGGATATACATCATATGGTGTATATAAGTCTGTTCCCATTTGGTTGATATATTTCATATGACCGAAATGATGTGGTGGATCAGGTTGTTCTGAAGTGAGCTGTTTCACGAATGCTTCTTTATCATTCACATTGAATGCCCAGTTGTTTACACGTTCATAACCGAGTGTAGATGTTGGGACAGCACCTAGTGATTTACCACAAGGACTGCCTGCACCATGACCGGGCCAGATTTGGATATAGTCTGGTAATTCACTCACTGATTGAATAGAATCATACATTTGTTTCGCACCTTTTTCAGTTGTGCCTTCAACTTGTGCTGCTTTTTCTAATAGGTCTGGACGACCGATATCGCCTACGAAGATGAAGTCACCAGTAAAGAGACCCATCGGTACTGAAGAGCCACCGCCTTTATCAGTGAGTAAGAAACTGATACTTTCTGGTGTATGACCTGGTGTGAATAACACTTCAATATCAATGTTACCTACATCAATATGATCATGGTCTTTCACAAATGTTGTGTTTTCAGGCATATTTTTGTAGCCGAATTGTTCTCCGCCTTCAGCTGAGACATACACTTGTGCGTTTAAGCGTTCAGCTGCATCACGGATACCTGATGCGAAGTCAGCGTGAATGTGTGTTTCAGCTGCTTTAGTAATTGTGAAGCCTTCATCATCTGCGACTTCAATATATTTAGATAAGTCACGTACTGGATCGATAATCATTGCTTCTCCTGTACGTTGACAACCGATTAAATAAGAGGCTTGTGATAATTTATTATCATAAAATTGTTTGAAAAACATTCTAAAACTCCTTTACTTATTTGTGTTTTGTCTCTCTTTAGATAAATAAGTTATGGCTTGCGTTTTGTGTGTCACCGATATAGCTTCCTACACCGCCGTATGACACTTCGTCACGTAATTCTTCTTTTTCAATGCCCATGACATCCATACTCATTGTGCAGGCAATCAATTTAATATCTTGTTCGATTGCTTTATCTAACAATGCTGGAAGAGAATCCACATTTTTCTTTTTCATTACATAACGCATCATTAAGTTGCCTAAGCCGAACATATTCATTTTAGATAACGGCATTTTCACTGGTGTTTTCGGCAACATCATATCGAACATTTTTGCGATACCTTTTTTCTTCACATTCGCTGGATTTTCTTTCTTCAACGCATTTAATCCCCAGAATGTGAAGAAGATTGAAACGTCACGACCTGCTGCTTTCGCACCATTTGCGATAATCAACGCAGCTAATGCTTTATCAAGTTCTCCGCTGAATAATACGATTGTTGTACCGTTTGCGGAATGTGAAACTTCCATTGCTTTTGGTTCTTCTTTTTGAATAATTGCTGTGACTTTTTCGTCATCTTGGTTAATACGTACTAGGGTATTACCTGTTTGTTTCACCCAGCTTTGAATGTCACTGTAGAAACCTGGGTCAGTAACTGTTGCTTCAACTTGATCACCTGGTTTAAGTTGTTTCATTTCTTGGCTTAAGTTCATGATAGGACCAGGACATTGTAAGCCACTGTAGTTTAATTGTTTGCGGTTATCTTTTACTTTCGTTTCTGTACTTTCTTTAACTTCTGTATTATCGTTACCTTCACTATAAGCCACATAACCGCCATCTAGATTTACAACGTCATAACCTTGTTTGTCTAGATACTCTGCAGCTTTTAGACTGCGTTTACCGCTTCTGCAGTAAATATAGTACGTTTTATCTTTCTTCTTATCGAACTGTTCTATTTGATCGACTGGATATAATTCCGCACCTTTAATGTGCCCGTCTGCGTATTCTTCAGGTGTTCTGACATCGATTAATTGTCCATCTTTTGCTAAACGTTCAAAATCTTTATTACTGAATTCATTAATGTGTTGTGTTTTCATATACTCCCGTGTTGCCTCCCTTTCAAAAATACCTATAGGGGTATCTTAAAACCTTTCAAGATAAATGTCAAATGCCCTAGGGGGTATTTGACAAAAATTCTTTTTCCAACTACAATAAAACTACTCAGTCTTAATATGGGGGTATTATGAATGAATTATGATCAAAAAATGATTAATCGTATTAAACGTTTACAAGGACAATTGAATGGCGTCGTGAAAATGATGGAAGAAGATAAAGATTGTAAGGATGTTATTACACAATTAAGTTCTTCTAAAAGCGCATTACAACGCTTAATGGCAGTGATTGTCAGTGAAAATTTAGTAGAATGCGTTAAAGCAGCAGAAGATAATAACGAAGATTCACAAGCCTTAATTGAAGAAGCAATCAACTTGCTTGTGAAAAGTAAATAATGGATATCGTGACTTTAATTACGATGCTCCTTATCGGAGTATTTGGCGGTTTAATTTCTGGAATGGTCGGTATAGGTGGCGCAATTATTATCTACCCCGCTATTCTTATCATTCCGAGCCTTTTAGGTCTTCACACTTACACACCTTATCTCGCTTCAGGACTCGCATCCAGCCAAGTATTCTTCAGTACACTCAGCGGTTCGATTAAAGCGAAAAGCAATCCAGAATTCTCATTAAAATTCGTACTGTACATGGGTGCTAGCACACTAATTGGGAGTACAGTCGGTGCTTTCTTTACACAATGGTTCAGTACGACTGCAGTAAATATTGTTTATATCGTGGTCGCAATTCTTGCGTTGGTGTTATTATTCATTAAAGTGAAACCGCAAGAAGGCACACCGCACTTAAACCGTATGTTACTCATCTTATTCGGCATTGGTATCGGGGCCATTTCTGGTATTGTTGGTGCAGGCGGCTCGTTCATGATTATTCCAGTCTTGCTCGTATTCTTTAAATTACCGATGAATACCGTCGTCGCAAACAGTATCGTAATCGCATTTATCTCATCTATCGGTTCCTTTGTGATTAAACTCTTCCAAGGCTTTATTCCTATCGCAGATGCGATTCCTTTAGTCATTGGTAGTATTATCTTCGCACCGATTGGTTTAATGATTGGTAAGAAATTACCAAGTGTTGTTCAAAAATGGATTATCAGTATATTAATAATCATCGCAGTCATTCAATTAATCTTTTAAATAGATGCCAAGTTCTGATATAGAGCTTGGTTTTTTATTTATACATATAGGTATCATGGTATAAAATAAGCGTCCATATAGGTGTAACCCTCTATTTAAAGCAATAACTCAGGGTTAAACTTGTTTCTGTGAAGTTTTACGCTAAAATTAATAGTGAAGCGTTAAAACTACCTAGCTATATAGAAAGTGGTGAAATAATGGCTAAGAATCAAAAGCGAGAGATGTTATTACGAGCAGCAGCCGATATTGTGAATGAACAAGGTGTCAGTGCCTTAACACTTGATGCCGTGGCACAACGTGCAGAAGTGAGTAAAGGTGGACTCCTCTATCACTTCAATACCAAACAAGCCTTAATTCAAGGTCTAGTGGACCATGCGAATGAACTTTATAAAGAAAATGTTAATCATTATATTGATAATGAAAAAGAAAGTAAATGGCTCCATGCCTTTATTGAGGCAACACGTGAACATCGTAAAGAAAACAAAGCTGTGACTTCTGCCATTCTAGCAGCACAAGGTAATGATCGTAATTTACTCGGTCCCCTACAAGAAACCTACCAAGATTGGCAAAACCATATTGAATCAGATGGTTTAGACGCAGTGGATGCGACGATTTATCGTTTAGCTGTAGATGGCTTATGGCTATCTGAAATTTTCGGTTTAACATCTATCGACGAAGACATGCGAGAAGCTGTCTTAGGTCGCTTAAAAGAATTAAGCAGTAAATAAATAGAGGTACAACCCTTGTCATGAGAGGCTCTTACAAAAAAGAGACTCTCTTTTTTTATTTTTCTTAAACAAAGGGGTTGAAATAAAACCGTCCAGTTGGTACACTAACAACCGTTGAAAAAAATAACTGAAACTCGGAGGGATAAATAGTCCATGAAAAAAGTAATGTTAACAGCAGCAATTACAGGCGCTGGCGACACAACAGAAAAAAATAAACATGTACCCGTAACACCTGAAGAGATTGCGGATGCCGCAATTAAATGTGCACGTGCAGGCGCAACAGTGGCACATATTCATGCAAGAGATCCAGAAACAGGTGGCGTAAGCCATGATGTTGAATTATATAGAGAAGCAGTACGTTTAATCCGTGAAGCAGATGAAGATATTGTGATTAATATTACTGCAGGCGGCGGTGGCGACTTCATCCCAGATATGCAGAACCCTTACCAAGCCGGAGAAGGTTCAGATATCCAAACACCAGATGAACGTCATGAGCCAGTTGGAGAATTATTACCAGAAATTTGTACACTAGACTGCGGTAGTGTCAACTTCGGAGATATGGTTTATATCAGCCCGACAGATTGGTTACGCCGTCAAGCACAATTAATCAAAGATGCAGGTGTAAAACCTGAATTAGAATGTTTCGATAGCGGTCATATCCGTTTTGCGAACCAATTAGTTTCTGAAGGTTTAATCGAAGGCGAACCAATGTATCAATTCTGCCTAGGTATTCCATGGGGTGCAGACAATGATGCAGAAACGATTGAATACTTCAAAACACGTTTACCAGAAAATGCTCATTGGTCAGCATTCGGTATCGGTAAAATGCAGTTGCCAACAGTAGAAGAAGCTGCGAAACGCGGCGGCAACGTACGTGTCGGCTTAGAAGATAACATCTATTTATCAAAAGGTGTTAAAGCGACAAACGAAGAACTAGTAGAAAAAGCAGTAGAAATCTTAAAAGGTTTAGATATGGAACCTATGACACCGCAAGAAGCGCGTGAAAAATACAATTTAACTCAGCCAAAAGGAGACAATTAAAATGAAATTTGCAGTAGTAGGAACAGGCGTTATCGGCAGTGGCTGGATCACTCGCATGCTTGCGCATGGTCACGAAGTGATCGCAACTGACCCAGGTGAAGGCGCACAAGAAGCAATGATGGCACAAATCAAACAAAATTGGCCATACGCTGAAGAAATGGGATTAGCAGAAGGTGCATCTTTAGATAATCTGACTTTCACACCACACTTAGATGAAGCTGTGAAAGATGCAGACTTGATTCAAGAAAATGTACCAGAAGTTGAAGAAATCAAAGCAAGTGTCTTAAAAGAAATCGACACTTACGCACGCCCTGACGCAATTATCGGTTCAAGTACTTCAGGTATTATGCCAACTGAACTGCAAGAAGGATTAAAACATCCAGAGCGTTTAGTTGTAGCACATCCTTTCCATCCTGTTTATATCTTACCATTAGTTGAAATTGTACCAGGTAAAGAAACTGCAGAAGACACAGTTGTAAAAGCTGAAGAACTTTATGAAGGTATCGGTATGGACGTCTTACATGTCCGTAACGAAATCGAAGGACACATTGCGGACCGTCTTATGGAAGCTTTATGGCGTGAATCATTACACATCGTTAATGAAGGTATCGCAACTACTGAAGAAGTAGATAAAGCCTTCACTCACGCAGCAGGCTTACGTTATGCACAATATGGTCCATTCATGACATTCCACTTAGCTGGTGGTAATGGAGGTATGCGTCACATGTTGAAACAATTCGGTCCAGCACTTAAGAAACCTTGGACTAAATTAGTTGCGCCAGAATTAACAACTGATTTATACAACGCAGTTGTAGAAGGATGCGAAACAAGTTCACAAGGTTACACAATGTCAGAACTTGACCAAAAACGTAATGAATTCTTAGTGAAAGTGAAAAAACTTGCGCAAGAATATTGGCCAACTGAAACACCAGGTATGAAGAAACGTCAACCTCAATCACAGGGGGTATAAATTCATGACACAACTCTTTACGTATCAAGTGACAGTAAAAGACGAATGGCTCGATCATAATAATCATATGAACGATGCAGAATACAACCGTGTTTTCAGTAATGCGACAGATGAATATCTCGCTTACTTAGGTTTAAGCGAAGCTGAAATCGAGTGCCGTCATTACACAGTCTTCACTTTAGAAAATCATGAAACGTATCAAAAAGAAGTTAACAAAGATGAAGATTTGACGGTGACTGTACAACTTGTCGATCATGATGCGAAACGTCTTCATGCATTCATGACACTGTATGATCAAGCACAAGATGTATGTGCCACATACGAAGTCATGTTAATGGGCATTGATACAAACTCAGGTCGCCCAGCACCCTTCCCTGAAGACATCGCACAAAATATTGAACAAGATGCTGAACTAGTAGATAAAGAAGGATTAGACCAACCTAAAGAACTTGGTCGTCAAATCGGTATCAAACGTAAAAAAATAAGAACAATACAATGAATCGATTAATATCACAATTTGCATAACACCCGAATGGGTTTCATATAGATAAAAAAGTTCCACTTGCGATAAAGTAAGTGGAACTTTTTGTATCTTATACTTTATATAATTTTATACATTAAGCATTTCTAATTTGATCTTGAGGAATCAAATCATAATCAAATAGAACTTCTGAATGGTTATCTAAAACTAATTCTTTTTTAAGCACTTTAGATGTTTGTTTATCAACTGTCTCTTTATAAATTTTAGAGATTCTATAGTACTTATCGCCTTCTTTAGCAAAATGATGGTCTTCTTCTATTAATCTGTATTCCCAAGGGAATATTTCCTCACTTCTTAACTCTGCATGAAGTTTCTTATCTGCACACCATAAATGCAGTTGAACATCTTGGTTTGTTTTATTTTTGAATCGGTAATCTACATAGTTATATGAAATAGATGTACCTGTCGCAAACGGAACACGTTTACCTGGATCTGGTGCCAAAGCATCCGAATGATTATGGAATTCTGTAATAGTTAATGGGCTATGCAAAATAAGCAAATGAATAGAGTTAGCTAAGTTACATAGGCCGCCACCCATGCCAGCTTGAATTTTATTATTGATAATCACACGACCATCTCTGTAACCATTTTGTTTATTAATTTTGCCTACGAGTTTCCAAAATGAGAATTCTTCTCCTGGATGTACGACAATTTTATCGATTTTAGAAGCAGCCAAATCAATATTATAGGCTTTGTTTTCTTGTAAGACAGGATCAATACCTCGCCCTGTTTTAATTAAGTTAGATGCATTGTAAGAAACTACATTGGGCAGTAATGCCTCTTCTTTTTCTTTTGAAAACTTTTTATGTCCGCGTGCGTCATCAATATTACGTTTTAAAATCCCTTTTTTCTCAGCTAGTGCATAAAAGACAGGATGAATCTCACTTAATAATTTTCGTTTCTTGGGCATAGGTTTCTTCTCCTCTTTAATGATGTCTGTAATTCTTTTTGGATAATAATGATTTAAGTTATATAGACCTAACAATACTTGTTCAACGCGTCTCTTCTTACCAATCTTAGTTTCACCTTCGTGCAACAAATACTTCACTAAAATGCTTTGAATGCCACATAGGTTAGCACCTAAAACATCTGTGAACATTTGATCTCCAATCAATAAAACTTCAGATTTCTCAACACCTAACATTTTAACTGCCTTTAAATAATTCGCTTTATTAGGTTTATTAGCCATAGGTATGTACAACGTTTGAATATTTCTATTGAAGTCTTTTATACGTTCATCGCTATTATTAGACAGCAATAATGTTTTTAAGCCTAGTTCATGAATATGTTTAAATAACTGATCAACTTCAGCAGTTGTATCAGCACCATGCGGTACTAAAGTGCTATCGATGTCAAAAATCAAAGCTTTAAACCCTAATTTTTGAATTTTCTCATAATTAATCATAAACACATTATCTACGTATGCATTTGGAAATATAAAGTTAAACACGAAGATGCCACATCCTATTCTCAGGTTAAATAAATCTACTCAATTTAATAAATTAAAAATAATTATATGGATTAGTGTAAGTGAATGACATATCAAAGTCAACGCAATATTAATGTCAACAACTGAATTATATATTTTTACAGTTTGTGATGTCTTAAAAAACAAAAAATAAATTGTAATAGTTAATTTATTGTGTTAATCTGATTGAAACAAAAACCGAGGGAGCTGATGGGAATTGGGGAAGAGTGAGTTGATTGTGATGTTGACACACAACGATTATACAGTTGAAAATGCACATGAAATATTTGAGACATGCAAACATACTAAAGCCAATTATTGGGGATTTAAAGATAGTGGATTACCTAAAGCACAAATGATAGAACTGTTTAGATTTATGAAACAACATAATAAGACAACTATTCTTGAAGTTGTTGAATATACAGAACCTGAATGTATCAAAGGGGCACAGTTAGCATTAGATTGTAACTGTGATATTTTAATGGGTACTGTTTACTTCGAATCAGTGAATCAGTTTTGCCAAAAACATAATATTAAATATATGCCGTTTGTCGGCCATATTTCAGAACGCCCTTCTATACTTAAAGGCACACTTCAAGAAATGAAAGAGCAAGCTGAACGTTATATTCAATCAGGTGTGTATGGCTTTGATTTATTAGGTTATCGTCACATTGAAAATCCACCAGAATTAATTAAACAATTTGTCACTCAGACCGATTATCCTGTTTGTGTTGCTGGAAGTATCGACAGTTTTGAAAAACTGGACTTGATTAAAAAAGTGAACCCTTGGGCATTCACAATCGGCAGCGCATTCTTTGAAAACAAATTCGACGGATCTTTCTCCGAACAAATCGATAAGGTCTGCGAATATATTAGTGAAAACGCATAACTACAAGGTTTATAATACGTCCGTATCTCTTACTTCAGACAAACGTCAGTCTGACCTTTGATGCTAAAAAAGCGCCATGAACTTTTTGTTCAGGCGCTTTATCTTATGTACCATTTCGTACTTCTACTGTTTTGAATCTATCTCTGCATGATGTTTTCAATGGCTTCTATATCATTTTTTGAAGTATAGACTTTGATTGAAAAGCCGTTGGCTTTATCTGTATCGTAATACCAATTGCCATTTGAAATTTCATCAGGCCCATTATGAAAATCTGTGAAGTCATCTTTTGTCATTTTTCCAGGTACTACAAACACATGACTGACTTGATTGTTTGAATTATAACTGACACCGATATTGCCATATAATTCAGCTTTCTTGCCATCAATTGTTTTAGCACCTTCTGCACGACCATATTCTCTCTCTATCGCACTTTTGGTTTCCCCTACTTCAAAACCTTCATACCCCTCAGTATTAGGCGCATGCATATAACCTTGACTGAACATTGGTGAGTTCACATCAATCTCTACTTTATGCGTAGGTGGTAAATGTGACGCTCTAGGTTGTGCTTTACCAACTTGATTCGACCAAAATGCCAACACACCATAGAATAGTCCAGCGACCAGAGCTAAGAATACTAATACGAGTACACTACACCAAACGAAAGTTTTAATTCTGCCACGATCTTTTTGTTGATGTATGACCTCCGAACGAGAAAATTGACTAGGTGTACCACATTGAGTACAAAAAGCTTCACTAGACTGTAACGCATTTTTACATGTTGTACAGTATTTCCCCATATTCCTTCCTCCGATAAATCTTTTTCACAATTCAATTATATTTAAAACTTTGATAATTTTCTACATAAAACGTTTTAAGAAACTGTAAAGTTGTTAAAGAAAACTAAAAAAGTACCTCAGTTACCCTGAAGTACTTCAAAGTTTCACGTAAAACATAGAAACTTATTTATGAAATTAGAATGCGATAACCCCAATAATACCTGCCACAATAATCATGCATACCGAAGAACCGATTGCCCATTTTAAAACAACCTTTTGGTTCGTTCCATAATCTATACCAAGCATACCTACAAGCAAGTAACCTGCCGCATACAAAGGACTTAAGACATGAACTGGTTGTCCTAAGATAGACGCTCTCGCCATCATTGCTTTAGAAACACCGAATTGTTGTGCAGATTCTGCGAGAATAGGCAAGATACCATAATAAAATGGATCATTCGCCATAAAGTAAGTGAACGGCATACTGAGCACGGCAGTGATCAATGCGAAATGATTCCCCATCGCATCTGGCACAATATGTACTAAAGCACTTGCCATATGGTCTACCATTTTCGTCCCACTCATAACTCCCGTAAATACACCTGACGCAAAAACTAAACTCACTACCGCAAGTACGTTTCCTGCGTGGCGTTTAATCAGATTGGATTGTACTTTAAGTTGAGGATAGTTAATAATTAACGCTAACGCAAAGCCAAGCATAAAGAGTACAGGAATCGGTAAGAAATCTGTAATCAATGCCACTAATAAGGTAATTGTCAAAGCAGCGTTAATGATCGTTAATTTTGGTCGTAATAATGCAAGTTCATCTTCATCTTTGTCATTTGAAATATGCATTTCTTCTAAAGTCAGTGATAAATGGTTCTTAATACCGATACGTTTGCGCTCTCTTTTCCCCAAGATATAAGCAGCCACAAACGCAAAGAGAATCCCTGCGACCATCACTGGAATAACAGGTGTGAATACTTCCTCCGTTGTTAACTGAAGTGCTGAAATAGCACGTGCTGTCGGTCCACCCCACGGCGTCATATTCATCACACCGATAGCTAATAGTGCAAGCGTTGATAAAATATATGGATTCATACCCATTTTCTTATACAACGGCAACATCGCTGTAACAGTAATAATAAATGTAGTAGTACCGTCCCCATCTAACGCAACAATAGATGCTAAGGCGACTGTTCCGATTGTAATCTTTACAGGGTCTCCCTTAACCCCTTTCATAATCACACTGATAATTGGATTGAATAATCCAGCATCAATCATAACCCCAAAATAGAGAATCGCGAAAACCAACATAATTCCAGTTGGCGCAACAGTAGTAATTCCCGCAATGATATCCTTTCCTAAACTAGAGTAAAATCCTCCGATTAATCCGAATACTACTGGTACCACGATAAGTGCTACCAGCGCTGACATTTTTCTACTCATAATCAGAGCCATAAAGACAATGATCATTACAAAACCTAATAATGCTAAATTCATGATGTATCCCCTTTTGTTTGTAATTTAACTGTCAGCAAACGCTTACAATTATATATAGTTTACCACAACATATAGTATTTTGAATATTCTAATCATTAAAGTCGGGTATTTTCATTTAAAACAAATAAAAAACGTTATCTCCGAATAAGCTTCAGAGATAACGTGAAAAGGTTATAAAATATGATTAATGATATCGAACTATAAGTTAATAATTATGCTCTGCTGTTGATGTAGCTGTCTGGGTTCACACTGTATTGGTTACCTACGCCACCTTGCATGCGTTGGAAGTGTAAGTGTGGTGCAGTTGAGTTACCAGTGCTACCTGATAGACCGATTTGGTCACCAGCACTAACATCTTGTCCTTGTTGTACATTTAAGCTGTTCATGTGCATATACCATTGATAGTTATTGCTGTTTTTCTCTTGGATTGTAACTTGGTTACCGCCACCATAGTTACTCCAGCCAGCTTGTGTTACTGTACCGTCTGTTAATGAGTAAACAGGTGTGTTTTCAGGCATACCATAGTCTACACCATAGTGAGCGCCGCCACCGTGATATTGACCATATGGTTGGATCTTAGGATGTTTAGTTAACCAACCTGCATCTTGTGCTGTTGCACCGTCTGCTTGGTTAGAAGGTGCGCTGTCACCAGATGTTTGTGCTGCTTGGTCAGAACCTTGTGTTGAGCCGCCGCCTTGTTGTCCTTGAGCTGCAGCATTAGCTTGTGTTGTTTGTGGTGCCGGTGCTTGTGTAGCTTCAACATTTTGTGCTGTACCTGCATCAGATGTAGCGTTTTGTGCAGGTGCATATGTTGTATTATCTTGTGATTGGTTATATGTGTTTTCGTATTGTGCGTTTGATGTATTGTTGTTATAAGTTGCGTTATTTTCTGAAGCTTTGTTTGGATTGTTTGCGATATCTTCTGCTGATGGTGCTTCATTTACGTCATAACCATTTGCTTGAACATCTGAGTTTGATGCATTTGCTGAATAGTTATTGTCATCGTATTGGTAGCTAGGGTTTAATAAACTTTGTGGGAAATAGAAATAGTGTGTTGCCCCTGCTTCATCTACGATAGTGAATTGATATTCTTTATTATCAAACATTGATTGGTCCCAATTGCCATCTAATGTGTGGTGGTAATTACCTTGTGTATCTTTCGTGAAGTATGATCCATATGAATAACCTTTAGTCTGATCTGCTGTCTGTTGTGCTTGTTGTGTTTGTTGCGGTGCAACTTGGTTATTTTCAGCTGCGTCTGCGTGGTGACTGATAAATCCTACTGAAGAAACTCCCAAACCTACAATAGTAGCTGTTACTAATTTATTCATCATGTAAACTCCCGTCCTTAAAAATTTTATTGATTCGTTAATACGTTTTTCGTTTTTCTCTCAATCAAAATTACAAGACTAAAGGTAACACGGGAAGTACACTAAATAAAGGCGTATAATTGTTTTGTAAACAAATGTATTTTGCATGTAATATAGTTACTGAAATATTACTACCTTGTAAGTACTGTGAAGACGGGGTTAAAACGTCGTTCTTCTTTTCCTTTGTTATCTCTTTATTACTATATTGAAATGTTTGAAACCCTTGATTTCCGGATATTTTAATAATGATTCTTGTGCGCAAAAGCCTTATAACCCCTGGATTTGCCTTACATTTTCAACTTCAAAACCGCTTCTCTTCCATCCTCTATCACACTAACTACATACTCTTATTGTTTTCTTTACTTTGTTGATAATATCGAAATACAAAATACAAACCAGCTAAAAAGAATAGGAAAAGTACACCATTACCTATAACTTTCGCAATAATATATGTCATTAAGATAAAGGAAAGAAACGCTAAAGTAATAGAAATAATTAAAACCAACCATCTTGTACTATCACTATTTTCTCTTCCAAGAAACACTCGACTTAAATGCGTCTTATAAAAATCTATCAATTTCAGATACAACTTCAGCATCGCTCCAACTGCTACTATAAAATAAACACCAAACACAATGATTTTTAAAATGTTCCATATGAAACCGAACAGTTCATTCATGATGATAATCTCCTTTATATTTCTATCACCTGTAATGCATGACGCATTTCTTTATCAATATCTTTTGTCCGCCACTCTCTGAAGTAGCCTAATGAAACACAACTATAATGGATATTATCCTTTGTGATACTTCCTCTGAAATGAACATGTCCCATCAAACTATAGCGTATGGGATAGTCTTGATATAACTTCATAAAGTCAGAAGTTCCGATAAATGCGTTGAAGTAATCAAAAATACGATGCGGCATTGGCACTTTAAAACTAGGGTCCGTCACCACATGTGTAATCAAAATAATATTTCTACCTTGAACCTTTTTCATATCCGCTTCTGCCAGTTCAGCTGCTTTACGAGACACTTCTCTATCTGGCATTCCCCAATCAACATGGACTTTATCTTGCCACGTTGCACCTTTAAAGCGTCTGCGTTCTAAATAATCTAAGCTATATTTAGGATTTGCGTAACTATAGTCATACCAACCGCTATTTCCGACAATTGCCCATTCATCATTAATAATGTAAGGATTGCCCATCAATTGTTCCGGCTTACTCATAAAGAAATCATGAATCACTTGTGTAGACGTGCCATCTGTTGACCAATAATCATGATTGCCCGGAATAAAACGTACATCTATACCTGTTAACACTTCCATTTGTTGGATGAAGATATACGATTGTTGATGATCATTCGAAATATCTCCAGCAATCACTAACAAATCTAATTGTTCTTGTTTAACAAGCTGCGCTAAATGTTCTGTATATTGTGCTTCAGTATAATCAGAAGGGCGATCGATATGTAAATCTGAAATGACTCCTATTTTCATTTGTTTGATCCTTCCTCTTTATTGAACGTTTATGTATTATTTTAGACTAATTAAAAAGGAGCACAAGCATTACATGCTCATCCTCCTTTGAACTTACTACTATATAAATAGGAACTTAGTCTATCGTATTGAGTTGGATTAAGATTTTTTCTTGCGACTTATCTTGAATCAATCTTTCAAAACCATCTTCTTTAATATGGTCCAAAGTAATTTTGCTAGTAATGATAGGTTCTGACGCTAATGCACCGGAAGCTAATTCATTCATAACTTGATTGTATGTGTCATTACCATATCCAACAGAACCCATAATATTTACGCCCGTAAACAATAAGTTTTGCGGTACGTTGAATTCTAAACTTTGCGTGTGGAAACTTACAATCATGACTGTGCCTCTTACACGTGTAGATTGAATAGATTGTGTAAATGTATCTGCCACACCGGCTGCTTCTATACTTACATCTGCACCTTCTGGATACATTTTTCTAATGGTCTCTACTGGATTTGTTTTTGTAGAATCAATCGTTGTATCTGCACCCATTGCTTCAGCTATTTTCAAACGTTCCTCAGCAATATCAATTGCGATTACTTGCTTTGCGCCTTGTGCTTTTGCGGCCGAAATAGAGAACAGACCGATTGGCCCAGCACCATAGACAGTCACAATATCCCCTTCTTTAATTCCAGCATCTTTAACAGCTTGATACGCAACAGATGCCGGCTCTACCAATGCTGCTCGTTCTAATGATAGCTCTTCTGGTACTTTGAATACAGAATTCTGCGGAATAATTGTATATTCAGCAAATCCTCCATCAATCTGTGCACCAACCGCATCTAAAGTAACAAAACGTTCATATAATGCATTCTCTTGGTCTTCGAACATCATCGGATAAATACAAACACGATCGCCTTTTTTAAGCTCTGTAACATCTGAACCTACTTCTTCTACTACACCTGAAAATTCATGTCCAAGCACAGTTCCTCTCTCCATCGGTACTGAGTCTGGATGCAAATATGCGTGCAAGTCTGAACCACAAATACCTGCCCAAGCTACTTTCACTTTGACATCATCACTGCTCAGTTCTTTTAATTGTCTCTCTTGAACTCTAATATCTTTTTCGCCATACCAAACGGCTGCTTTCATTATGAATTCCTCCCTTTTTCTTTTGAAATTACGTTATAATGAAAACTTGTAACCTCAACTATAGACTGGTTATATGAAGGAATGAATTCTAAAGCAGAACTTTACTCGAAAGTTCTGCACACTTATATACAATTTGTGCAGAAAGAGGATAAACATGGATAAAAGAACAAAGTATACAATGGAACAAATTAAATCTACTTTATTAGACCTCTTAGATACACACTCCTTTGAAACCATCACTGTAACTATGATTTGTGAACAAACAAGTATTAGTAGACGTACATTCTATAATCATTTTTCAGACAAATTTGAAGTAATAGATGAAATTATGAATGACTATACCCAAGCAATGCGCCAAGCCGCTTCAGAAAGTACGCCTGAAAACTTCAAACAAGGCATACTGAATGGCTTTAACTTTATTCATAAAAATAAGGTTGTTTTTATAAAACTTTATAAAAGTCCAGTCTCTAATCTATTTCTTACACGACTAGGTTCTGTCATTACTGAACTAGTAGAGCCTAAACTTAATCATGCTTACTTACAAATGCACAACATCTCAGTTCAAACTATCTTAGTTTTCTTAACGAGTGCAGTTTTAGGTATTGTTATTGAATCAGTTACTAAAAATGATGAGGATTATACAACTAAAGTTGAAGAAATAGCCACACTAGTCAAACCTTATTTCAAAACTAAAACAATATAATTATAAGTAGAATTTTAAATGAAAAGGTTATTTTCAAATTAAAAATAATAAAAATGGGTATCCGTATATTGGAGAGATTTGTGCAAACAGGCCTCTTCCGCTAAGCCCTATAATCCATACTTATATCGATGCAGAAAGGGTGATATAGTGGAACAATTTGAAGCTTCTGATAGTGCAGTAGATCTTGAGGATATTAATTTCGCTTGGGATCAACTTATTACTGACGAAGACGAATTGGTGGAGGCTGGCTATCCTCAAGGTCTGCTCGAAGAGTGGATAGAGGATGGTGTTATCAAGCCTTTCTCTCCCAGAGGCAATAAAAGGCACTTTTATTCAAAAGATGTCTTCGTTGCAACTGTTCATCATGTCTTACGAACATAGCATGATGGGAAGCAATGGATCGACCAAGGGTTGATCCGCTTCCTTTTATATAGATCATACATAACAAAAAAACTGCCAGTTTTTACACTGACAGCTTATACTTCTTATTGGAACTCAACAAATTTTTCATTTGGCATTCTAAATGAATCACGTGGTGCTTTAGCTTGTTTACCAATTGCGATGATCATTACAGGTACATAACGTTCTAATGGATAACCTAGGACTTCACCAATTTGATCTGCTTCAAATCCACCAATCGGATTCGTATCATAACCATGTTGTTTCGCAATTAACATCAATTGCATAGCCATTAAACTACTATCGATTTTGACAATGTCACTCATTTGTTCTCGCGTTAAACTTTTATAACCGTTCTTTGCGAGTGGCAGGATTTGGTCTCTGACTTCTTGTGGCATCATACCTTTTTCAACTGCACTATCATAGATATATTCTGCATTCTCATAGCATTGCAAGTCGCCAAAGATAACGAGCATCGCAGAGGATGTGTCGTTCTGGTTCGTATTGAATTGAACGAGTGGTCTTAATTTCGCTTTAGCTTCATCACTTTCAACCACAGCAACTCTCCATGGCTGCATATTCACTGAAGAAGGTGCTGTCGCAGCTTTTTCCAATATCTCATTCATTTCTTCTTTTGAAATTTTAAACTCCGGATCGAACCCTTTTACAGACTTTCTACTATTTAGAATATCAGTAAAGTTTTCCATACTTTCACCTCATATATATTTTCTATACAATAGACTACAGGTTAAACTATGGTTTAAGGGAAGTGATTTGTTTGAAAAAGTACTCCATTCAAGAAGTTTCTGAGATGAAACATATCTCTAAGAGTAAATTGCGTTATTATGAAAAGCATGGTTTATTGATGAATATTGAAAGAAATGCAAATAATCAACGTGTATATTCTGAAACAGACATAGAAATTATCAGCTTAATTCAATGCTTAAGTTTACTCAATATGCCACTCAAGAAAATTAAGTATTACGTTGAACAACTTAACGAGAATAAAGCACAGATTTCAGATGTTTTAGAAGCACACCTTAAAGTACTTAAAGCAGAAAAAGATATTATCGAAATGCGTATTGATGTCATTGAAGAAAGATTACATCGCGCTAAAAAAACAATTTAGTTATTCAAGTATGGAATCTTTCTTCAAGCATACTTATATAAAAATACCCCCTCACTCTATCGTGTGTAAGGGGGTATTCGTCTACTGACTCTATTTTATTTCTTTTATGTAGCTGTCTTGTCCATAAAAGATAACTTATGAATGGCTACCTTGCATCAATTGTATTTCGTTCTCTGCTTCTCTTCTTACTCTTGTTTTATCTGCTTCAACCCAACCTGGAATTAAGAACGCATCCACAATTACCCAAATCAACGTTGGAATACCAAATGTAAACCAAGCTGTTAATAATGTTAACGCAATCATCCCAATAGCTGATCCCGTTTTACCGAAATAGAAACGGTGTCCTCCTAAGCTTCCAAAGAAAAACCATAATACATAAGCAATCGCAGGTTGTTTTGCTTTGCTTGCGATTTGTGATTCAATAAAACTTTTTTCTTGTAAATTCATCAATGTTCTACCTTTCTGTATACTTCAATCAATCCTAATAAAAACTTAATAAATCTTACTATACACATCTAGGTGGTCAATTATTGTCCAGTAATGCAATTTTTTGTTTTTCCAAAATAATAACTTTTAAATCTTCATTTTATTTAACTTTCTTGCTTACCGTTTACTTACCTTTGTTTTTGTTTACTCATAGCAACTTTTGATTTGATTAATACGCTCAATAAAACTATCAATGTACTTTTGAGGTTCTAAAATACGTGCTAAAGGTGCCATTTGATAAGCAATATAGTATGCATCTAATTCCGTACAAGCGACTTTCACTATGATTTTTCCATCCTGTGTACGGTCTAGCACCTCGACAATCTTATATTGTTGGCGGAACAATGCCATTTTCGATTCATCAATTTCAACCGTGACGAGTTCTTTGCTTTTGACTTCATCAAACTTATGATTGGAAACCATAAAATTTTCAATCAGGCGGACGCGCTCGGTATAAACTGTTTTTTCATATTCATAAGTAAACCAATAGTCATAATGCATGTACATCGTTGATAATGGTTTCACTTCAATATTACGTCCTTTGAATTTCATCCATACTAAGTATTTTTGACTAATCGCTTTTTCGATTAACATTAGAGTTTCACCTGGAAATGTTTCATTCCGGTTATTGAAATGATCCAACATTTCACTTAAAACTTTTCTATCTTCAATACGCATGCCCTGTATTTCTCTTCTGAATAAGTTATACACATCTACATGCAAGATAGGTGTTAAGCTTTTAATTTTTACCATAAGCCCTAACAGTGCTAAGCCGCTTAAACTGTTAGAATGCGTGATTAATTCATAGCCGCCCTTTTTATGTACTACCTCAGTATTTCTATTATTCCAATATTCACTTTCATAGAAAAAATCATTAATCGTTCTAATATCCCTTTGAATCGACTTCGTACTTACATTCCCAAAATCAGAGAGATCTGATTTTCTAACTGTTTCCCCATTCAACAAACGTGTGAAGATATTCAAGACTCTTGTTGATTTATCCATGTTTACCATCTCCTACAGTTCAATATACAGTTATAAGTGGACAATCTTTGTCCATTACACAATCTTCTATGTTATTTATCAAATAACTCACTTTATTATTATGAATAATTACCTGTCTTACCCCATTGATAAACCATTATGAGCAAAACTGTTTATTTTTCTCTCAAAATATTGTTAAATGTAATTATAATAGTTACATTAAGAAGGTGAACACTGTGAACTTAGAATTTAATATTGCGGTACATGTGCTGGCTTTCTTAACGAAACATGCAGATGAACGTTTCTCAAGTAAAGCTTTGTCTGAGTTAGTTTGTATTAATCCCGTACAATTACGGCGTGTGACAGGAAAGTTAGTGGAACAAGGCTATATTGATACAGTACGCGGTAAATATGGTGGCTATCAAGCTAATGTTAAAACAGCCAAAGCTGATTTAGCAGATTTGTTTCAATTATTTACTGCTGAACGGACACAAGGTCGTCTTTTTACAGGAAATTCTGCCAGTCATTGTGAGATTTCTCGAAAAATCGGGAATACTATGGCTAAACATCATGCGACGGAACACGAACTGCTGATGCAGTATTATCGTGATTTCACAATTGAAGAAGTTTTACGTGAAACATTAACAGCAATTTAAGAATTTGGAGGAAGATTTCATGACACATTATGATTTAGTGATTATTGGATTTGGTAAAGCAGGTAAAACGTTAGCTAAGTTTGCGGCGAGTGAAGGTAAAGCCGTCGCAATGATAGAGAAAGATCAGAAAATGTATGGCGGTACATGTATCAACGTCGGATGTATTCCGTCAAAAACATTAATACATGATAGTTTAGAAGGCAGTTCTTTTGCGAGTGCGTTTGATCGTAAACGTGAAGTTGTAGACGCATTAAATAACAAAAACTATCACATGTTGGCAGATACACCAGGGATTGATGTGATTAATGCTACAGCGCAATTTAAATCTAATAAAGAAATCGTATTATTAGATGAAGCAGGCCAAGAATTAGATGTCTTAACTGCTGAAGATATTTTAATCAATACAGGTTCTACACCGGTTATCCCAAACATAGAAGGTATTGGAGACTCAAAACACCTTTATGATTCTGCAGGAATTATGGACTTACCATTTAAACCTGAACATTTAGTGATTGTCGGTGCAGGTTATATCGCGTTAGAATTTGCGTCACTCTTCGCACGTTTCGGCGTTAAAGTGACAATGTTTGTACATCACGATACATTGTTGCCAAAAGAAGACCGTGAAATTGTTGAACTTATTGAAGAAGATTTGATTCAAGACGGTGTAAACATTGTCTATAATGTAGAAACACAACGCTTTGAAGATCAAGAACGCAGTACAATTGTGCATACATCACAAGGCGAATTTGAAGCAGATGCTGTTTTACTTGCGACAGGTCGTCATCCAAATACTTCAGACCTTGGTTTAGACCATACAGATATCGAAGTCGGCAAACGCAGTGAAATAAAAGTTAACGAACACCTACAAACAGCCGTACCAAACATTTATGCAGCAGGTGACGTTACTGGTGGCTTACAATTCACATATATCTCACTCGATGACTTCAGAATTATTAAAGACAATATCTTTGGTGAAGGTAAACGTACGACAGAAAATCGCGGCGTGGTACCATATTCTATGTTCATTAACCCACCTTTCTCTCGTGTCGGTATGACTAAAGATGAAGCACAAACTGCAGGTTATGAAGTACACGAAACAAATCTTGCGGTTAAGAATATCCCACGTCATAAAGTAAATAATGATGCACGTGGTATGTTGAAAGCAGTCATAGATGCACAATCAGGTTTAGTACTTGGTGCGACACTGTATTGTCGTAACTCTGAGGAAATTATCAACCTTGTTAAACTAGCGATTGATCAAAACATCCCAGCAGAAGTATTAGCCAACAATATTTATACACACCCTACAATGGCTGAAGCCTTTAATAATATCTTTCAAGTTTAAGTTATAACGAAAGAAAGTGATGCATACTTTGTGTACGCATCACTTTTTTATGTTTATATAAGGTTGTTTTGTTTATCTATTTGATTGTTTCAGCTTATTGTCTTGTTTTGGAAATATACGTAGATGGTTTATCTTTGTCGTAAATTGTTAAACCTGTAATATCTTTCGTATATTTAGCAGGTACGAACAGACTCACAATGTATCCGAATAAGAATGCGATGAAGAATGAAATAATTGATACATAGAATGGTGAGTTCGCGCCACCGATACCTTTTAATAGGTAAGCGACAATAACACCTGTGAATAATCCGACTAAGACACCGAATGTATTCGCACGTTTTGTGAAGATACCAACCGCAAAGATACCTGCTAAAGGTACACCGAATAATCCAGTAACTAATAAGAATAAATCCCATAAGTTGTTAGAATCCGCAGCGATTAAGTAAATCGCAATACCATAGCTTAATAAACCTGCGATAATGATTGTCCAACGTGCAAAGCGAACGTTGCCTTTATCTGTACCTTTACTGAAGAAACGATCTTTAATATCTTCAGAAATACACGCAGAAATCGAGTTCAAACTTGAAGAAATCGTAGATTGCGCTGCCGCAAAGATAGCTGCGATTAATAATCCACCTACAAATGGCGGCATTTGAGTCAAGATAAAGAATGGTACCACTGAAGACGTGTTGAAATCTTGTGGTAACGCTGCTTCGTGTTCATAGAATGAATACATCATTGTACCCATACCATAGAAGATCGGCGCTGAGATTAACGCTAATAAACCGTTAATCCATAATGATTTTTTCGTTTCATCAATAGAGTCTGATGCTTGATAACGTTGTACTACATCTTGACTGGCTGTATATTGATGTAAGTTGTTAAAGATGTTTCCTAGGAAGATAATCGGCAAGGCTGCCGCTGTTGTATTCAACTTCCAGTTATCTACACTCAATAACTTTTTCTCAGCTAATGCATCATGAAGAATTGTGCCGAAACCGCCTTTGATTTCCATCGCACCAATTACGATAATCATGAGGGCACCGCCTAAAAGGATAACACCTTGGATAAAGTCACTCCATACCACCCCTTCGAAACCGCCGAGGAAAGTATAAAGAATACATAAAATCCCTACTAAACTTGCGACTAAATAAGGATTAATGTCAGTAACGGCTGTAATCGCAAGTGTCGGTAAGTAAATAACGATTGCGATACGACCTAAGTGGAACACTACGAAGAGTAATGAACCGAGAACACGGACACTTGGACCGAAACGTGCTTCAAGATATTCGTAAGCTGACGTTACGCGAAGCTTCTTGAAGAACGGTACGTAGAATGCGATTAAAGCCGGGATAATTGCGACAATCGCGATATTCCCTGCGATATACGACCAGTCAGTTAAAAATGCTTTTTCTGGTGTAGACATAAATGTAATCGCACTTAACGTTGTTGCATAGATTGAGAAACCGATGGCCCACGAAGGAAGGCGTCCACTGGCTGTAAAGAAACTATCTGTGCTTTGACCTGCGCGCTTAGTAAAGTACGCTCCAATTATTAACATGACTACTAGATAGGTAATGACCGCTACCCAGTTCCATGTGCCAAAACCCACTTGTTGCATAAACAACACCCCTTAACGTTTTATGTCGGTATTACAAGTTGTATTTATCAATAAGATTATTTAACGCTTCTCTGTTTGATTCATTGAAAGGCGCAAATGGACGTTTCGGCACACCGCCGTCGATACCACGTGATTTTAAGATCTCTTTAAGTGTTGGGTATAAGCCCATGCTTAAAACACCTTCAATAATGTCATTTGTATCATGTTGAATTTGGTAAGCTTCATCAATTTTGCCTTCTTTAGCTAAATCGAAGATTTGACGTGCACGCACACCGTTCACATTATAAGTAGAACCGATGGCACCATCCACGCCTGAAATCGCAGCTTGAACTAACATTTCATCAAACCCTGATAAGATCAGTTTGTCTGGATATGCTTTTCTGATACGTTCTAATAAGAAGAAGTTTGGCGCAGTATATTTCACACCAACAATTTTCTCGTGATTGAACAACTCACCGAATTGTTCGATACTGATGTTGACACCTGTTAAATCAGGAATCGCATAAATAATCATATTATTTTGAGTTGCTTCGATTAAATCGAAGTAATATTGTTTAATCTCTTCGAATGAGAAAGGATAATAGAAAGGTGTTACTGCTGAAATGGCATCATAACCAAGTTCAGTCGCGTATTTACCTAATTCAATCGCTTCATTTAAATCTAATGAGCCTACTTGTGCGATTAATTTCACATCATCGCCGACTGCTTCTTTCGCAAGTCTGAAGATTTGTTTTTTCTGTTCTGTGTTGATTAAGAAGTTTTCACCAGAGCTGCCATTGACATATAAACCGTCTAATTTTTCATGTTCAATCGCGTTTCTCGCTATTTGTTTGAGGCCTTCTTCTTTCACTTGTCCTTGTTCATCAAATGGAACAAGTAACGCAGCATATAAGCCTTTTAATTTTTCTTCCATATCTAAATCCTCCAAGTTAAGTATTAATAGCACAATGGCTATCCTAAACATCCAACAATGTCCCTTGTTTATACTATATTTACACTTTCAATTGTAAACGCTATCATAACCCTACACAACTGGTTTTGAAAGATTGTAACAAAATATGGACAAAATAATGAAAATAATTTTCAAAATTGGATTTACACTTCCTAGTTGAAGTATGCTCTATATATAATGAAGTGGAAGCAGAGGAGGAATCATCTTATGAACCAGATCGCAATAGATATCGGAGGCACAAACATCAAGGCAGCCCTCATCAATGAAAATCAAGAAATTAAAGATTATAAGAAAATCTCAACACCCGATAATGTGCAGACACTGATTATCGATGAAGTGTATCAATTAGCACATGAACTTATCACCAAACATAAGCTAGATAAACCCCATATCGGCATTTCCAGTGCAGGTGTTGTCGATTCAGAATTAGGAGAAATTGTTTATACTGGTCCAACTATTAAAAACTTTGATGGTACGAATTTTCGTCGTTCTTTAAAAGACTTATATTCATCAATGACCGTACACAATGATGTGGATGCAGCCCTACTTGGAGAATTGTCACTCAATGATTATGAAGAGGATAATATTTTTTGTTTAACTTTAGGCACAGGCATCGGCGGTGCATTTTATAATCAACAATTAGGTGTTTATGGTGGTGCACGTTATCGTGCGAATGAAATCGGCTATTTATTATATCGAGACACTGATCAAAAAACGTTTGAACAACGTGCTTCAACGTCAGCCCTCAAAGCTTTGATGCAAGAACGAGATTTTCAATATGGTACTGACGTACCGAAGTTATTTGAACTCGCACAAACAAATGATAAACAGGCACAAGCTATCTTAGAAGAATGGGCAACTTATGTCGCTGAAGGCATCGCTCAAATTCAAATCATTTATGATCCAGGCTTGATTTTAATCGGCGGCGGTATCTCTTCACAAGGTGAAAATCTTATCCAATACATTGAACCTAAAATCAATCAATTCTTGCCACCAAACTATGGACATGCACCTATCCAAACAACAAAAACTGAAAATCACGCTGCATTATTCGGCGCAATTACCGAAGGTTAAAAAAACCGCGCACTATCTCATAGGGTCTTAAGACCCTTGATAGTACGCGGTTTATTTAGTATTCCGTATGTCTGACTGCAGACAACCGTTAGCCTTACTTGTCTTCACCTTTCTCTAATACTGTGCGACGTGTACGTTGATAAAGTTGATTCATATAATCATTGTTCAATAATAAGTAACAGATAATGTCCATCAAGAATGTAGTCGCAGTTTGTGTATTAATAAAGCGTGCATCATTGACGTTCGACTTCGCAGAAGTAATCAAAACTAAGTCTGCATGTTTCGTAATCAGACTGCCTTTATAATTTGTGACCACAGCCACAAAGGCACCTTGTTCATGTGCAATCTTAGCCGCATCTGCCAATTCTTGAGTTTCACCGCTATTAGAAATACCGACAAACATATCTTGTGAAGATAACAATGAAGCTGAAATTTTCATTTGATGCGCATCCGTTGAGACATTACCTCGAATACCCATACGCATCGTACGGTAATAAAACTCACTCGCAGTTAAGCCAGAACTTCCTAGTCCTGCATAACTGACTTGTCTGCTGGTCTTTAAGTAATGCGCAAACCGTTTAATCTTCTCTTCTGAGATAAACTCTCCCGTTTGTTGAATAATATTTTGATGATAACGGTGTATCAATTGAACTAAAGGTGCATTCTCCACAACTTTCTCTGATTTTTCATGTTGTAAATTGAATTTCATATCTTGGAAATTATGATATTCCAACTTATTACTAAATCTAGTAATAGTAGCCGGAGAGGTGCCTATCGCATGTGCTAAAGAATTAATCGTTGAGAAACGATCATCTAATTCATTGGTACGGATAAACTCAATAATCTTCTTATCCATTTTAGTCAGTAAATGGCGGCTACGTTGAACACGATTTTCAAACTTCATGCCTCTTCACTCCCCTTAAGGTATTACATTTACTCTATTATATATGAAAATCTTTTTCAAATGATAGTAAAGAATTGAATATAAATTTCATCGTGTTATGATATGAGTAACTTAACCGACAACCTTTGAACTACTATATTTACAAATTAACAATATTTTGGAGTGTGTGCTTATGTTATCACAAGGTTTAATCGTTTCTTGTCAGGCTTTGCCTGATGAACCGTTACATTCATCATTTATTATGTCAAAAATGGCACTAGCTGCGTACCAAGCCGGTGCAGTCGGTATTCGCGCAAACAGTAAAGAAGATATCATCGCAATTAAAGAAGAAGTACCGTTACCTGTTATCGGTATCGTTAAAAGAGATTATCCAGGTTCAAAAGTATATATTACTGCGACTTCAAAAGAAGTCGATGAACTGATTGAAAGTAAATGTGAGGTCATCGCGCTAGATGCGACAAAACAAGAACGTCCGAAAGAAACGTTAGAAGAACTTGTTGCTTATATTCGTGAAAAAGCACCAAACGTTGAAATCATGGCTGATATCTCCACAATTGAAGAAGCAAAACATGCAGATGAGCTTGGCTTTGATTACGTAGGTACAACATTACGCGGATATACAGACTATACTCAAGGTCATATTCTATATGAAAACAACTTCGCATTCTTAAGGGAAGTCTTAGATCAAGTAAATGCGAAAGTCATCGCTGAAGGTAATGTGATTACACCAGAAATGTATAAAGCAGTCAGTGATTTAGGTGTACACTGTACGGTTGTCGGCGGTGCGATTACACGTCCGAAACAAATTACAGAACGTTTTATTAACGCCGTAAAAGAATAGTCATACTACTTGGAGGATTAGAAATGCAACTCTACAACTTAAGAAATAAACAACTTGCCAGTCAATATGTCGCAATCGAATTCTTGAAACAAATTAAAGCACGCCCTGACGCTGTCTTAGGACTAGCTACAGGCTCGACGATGACAGATTTATATACTCAACTCTCAGATTTATTAAATGCGAATCACGTCGATGTCAGTGGTGTCAGAACGTTCAACTTAGATGAATACGTTGGTGCAGGTCCAAAAGATCTGCATAGCTATTATGCGTACATGCATCAACGTTTCTTTAACCAAAATGAACAATGGAATGAAGACAATATCTATATTCCAAGCGGTGTAGCTGAAGACTTAGTTCAAGAAGCAAAACATTACGAAGATGCGCTTAAAGCTGTCGGTCAACCTGACATCCAAATTTTAGGTATCGGTGAAAATGGTCATATCGGTTTCAACGAACCCGGTACGCCTTTCGATAGCCAAACAAGAGTCGTAGACCTTACACCTTCTACGATGCATGCGAACAGTGTCCATTTCAAACACTCAGAAGATGTACCGAAACAAGCACTGTCTATGGGTCTTTCTTCTATCATGCGCGCAAAACGTATTATCTTACTCGCATTCGGAGATAAGAAAATCGATGCGATACAACGACTCGTTAACGGTGAAACTACAGAAGATTTACCTGCGTCCATCCTTCACAACCACGATAATGTAGAAATCATTGTAGATGACGTCATTTATCAAGCGATTAAATAATGACTTACTATATTAAAATGCCTTTGAAGACAAAATGAATGTCCTCAAAGGCATTTTATAGTTAGAACCACTTTTTCTTCTTAAAGATTAACAACAATACCACTACGATAATGATAGAAAATGCGATGAAAATAAAGTAGTTGTACTGACCATGCAGCTCTGGCATGTTTGTGAAATTCATGCCATACCAACCCGCTAAGAAAGATAACGGGAAGAAGATGGATGAAATAATTGTCAGCACATTAATCACTGAATTAATACGACTTGAGTGATAAGACTGATTATTGTCTTTAATATCATCCGTCAATGCTTCACAAGATTCTAATGTTGCATTTTGATGTTTCAAATGGTTATAAATTTGATGATACAAACGTGCTTTATCTTGACCGCTGTCATAAATATCTAATGTCTGAATCGCATTGACCATTTGTTCCATCGGCAGTAATATCCGCTTCAACTTAATAATCTCAGACCGTATCTCATACACTTGCTTCATAAATGCACGTCGTTGTTTACGATTCTCTTCTTCGTATTGAAATGAAAACACCTGATCTTCAATCGCATTGACATAAGAGAAATAAGACTCTACAATCCCCTTCAATAACTTCAATGCGATTAATCCAGCATCTCGTTTTACTTTATTTGTCTTAACAGCATCAAACAATTGTGTCACCGTTTGAAGTTCAGCATCATGAACCGTAATCACATGATTACCATCTATCGTAATCCCTAATGGTTCCGCTTCAAAGTCCTTTCCATCTATCGCATGCATCAATAAATGTTCAACATCATTTTGAGCATCATGGTAGAGGTTCGGCCGTCTTAATGTATATATAGAAGCTGTAATCTCTTGAATATTCAATTCAAATGTTGCTGCGAGAAAATGCGTTTCTTCTTTCGTCGGCTGTATACAATCATACCAAGTAAACACACTTTCTTTTGGCACTTCTTCAACTTTATCTGTCGCAATAACTTCATGATCTGGTGTCACATATATACAACGTATCGCCATAGTGTACGCTCCTTTCTCTTTCTTATTTTGTATTTTAATTACCCTAATGAAAGAAAAAGTTTCATATACCTACAAAAACACTATCTTCCCTGATGATTCAAAAGAAGATAGTGTCTGCCTACATTCATTTTATACATGTCTGCGTTTTTGGTTTGCTATAAATAACACCAATGGTAAGACAACATAACCAATTACCATCGCAGTAATCGCGAAGTAATTCGGTTCAATATGGTGTGGTGTCACAATAGAGAATTGACCTTTCCAATCAAACTTGATAAGTAACACTACGGTTAAAATTAATGCGATAATTGGTAAAATCACATCTGTAAATTTATTTTTATAGACATTCGGCAATACTTCCCCTCGTGAACGATTATAATAAAACATCATCACACCGATAGGGACTACAATGAATTGAATAAAGCGTGAAATTGAACTTAATACAATGATACTCACCATATTATATTGAAAGGCCATCGGAATAATTAATGCGACTAAGAACGTCGTAATGAACGCATTGAACGGAAAATCATATTTCGTTCTTTGTTTAAACCATGCGGGTACTTGGTTTTCATTCGCAATCGCTTCTAAAATTCTCGGTGTTGAGAATGATCCTGCGATACTAATACCTACCATAGAGATTAAAGCACCATACAAAATAATATTCGAAATAATAGGTGATTCAAACACAGTAACTAAAGATACGACATGTTTGCTGGTTAATACTGCGGTCGGATTAATCATCATAATGACCGCAATAATACTAATATAAATCACTGCGATAATTAAAATGGCCAATGGAATCGCACGTGGCAAATTCTTTTCTGGTGCTTTCATATCCTCCGCACCACTTGCGACACTCTCAAAGCCCACAAAGGCATAAAATGCTGCAATAACTGCCATCACAAAAGTTGATGTATTTAATTTAGAAACATCGACTAATTGATTAATGTCATTAAAGTGAGAATGACCGGTCATCATTACGACGATAAAACCAACAATAATCGTTGTGATTAAGGCAGCGAGTTTACCAATTGTAGCTAAGTTATTGAAAAAGGCAAATACTTTATTACCTGTCACATTCACCAGTAATAACACCACCATTAAAATCAATAACCCGATAGTCACTGATACAAAATCTTGGGCATTACCACCGAAAATTGCGAGTGTGGTTTTCACTACTGCCGTCGCAATGACACCCCAAGCAATACTTGCCGCAACAAAGCGTGTAATCCCTACATAGAAACCTACATTTTCACCAAATGCTGCTGTGGCATAAGCATAAGATGCCCCGCTTTTATTCACATATTTCGCTGCAGCTGCGAAAGTAATCGCTAATACTGCCGCAAAGATTGCAGCGGCGGCATAAACTACTAAAGTATACTTACCTGCTTTTTGAATAACCGCTCCAGGTGATAAGAAAATACCTGAACCGATAATAGAGTTAATCGCTAAAAGGACAATAGACCAAAATCCTAGTTTTTTCATGCTGTCATCTTCTTTCAATTTGATCCACAAAATCTTTAAATAGAGCATCCATACTGTTTTCATGCCACAACATTTCAGGGTGCCACTGAATACCGACCATATATGGATATGATTCTGATTCAAAGGCTTCAATCACCCCATCATTAGATTGTGCCATGACTCTGAAGCCTTCTGCGAGTTGATTAACGACTTGGTGATGGAAAGAGTTCACATAGAATCGACCTTCAGGAAATAACGCACTTAGACGTGTGTTCGGAAAGACTCTGATTTCATGTGTCTTCTCAGTCGGGTTTGTTGGTTGCCAATGTCTGAGTGATTGTATTTGACGATATGACGTATCTTGGAATAAAGAACCACCGTGGAAAACATTTAAGACTTGTGCACCACGACAAATCCCTAGAATCGGTATAAAGCGTTCTTTCGCTTTCTCTATCAATTTAAAATCAAACACATCTCTCGCAAGTAATGTTTCACCTAATTTGTCTTGCGGGTCTTCATTGTATAGTTGCGGACTGACATCTTGTCCCCCGCTTAAAAGTAAAGCATCTACTTGTCTGATTTGTGCTTCTATAATGTCATCGTTATCTGTTATAGGAATAACCATCGGCACAGCGCTTTGTTTCACAATCGAGCGGATATAATCCTGATTGACATAACAACGCTTATAGCCTGGAAACATTCCTGCTTGATCCGTTAATATATTTGCGGAAATACCTATCGTTTTCATGATGTCTGCCTCCTGTTGTTGAATAATTTTAATTATAGTGAGACCGTCGGAATTGTCAATGTGAATTCATAATTTTCAGATATCATCCCAATAAAAAAGACAACCTCCAATTGGAAGTTGCCTTTTAGAATCTATAAATTAAATGATTTTTTGTAACTTTATTAATGCGTTTCTGATTTCTACAAGCTCTTCATATGAGAAAGTATCTGCGCATTTTTTACTAAAATCATGAATATAATCATTAATACTCTCTTTATATTCTAGTCCTTTTTCACCTAGACCAATGATGGATGAACGTTTATCATGGTCATCTTTATACAGATAGATATAATCTTTTTGTTTCAACTTTTGAAGTTGTTGGCTGATGGCACTTTTAGAGACATCTAAACGTTGTGCTAATTCACTTGGTTTCATATCTTGGTTTTCTACTAAGATGGTCATAATCACATGTTGCTGATTGTTTAATTTAAAATGTGAATACTCTCGTTCTTGCTGCATGTATTCTATCGCAATCTCTTCGTTAATTTTGGTGATTTCCTGAGCGACATGTTCAATTTGCGTTAGGTTTGATTGTGTCATGTTTACGACTTCCTTTTTTCACTGTTTTTAATTCAATAACTGTTGTTTGATCTGCTTGTGTTTCATTATAAGGGGCTTCTGTTGCGTTCTCAACGTTCACTTCAGTTGCTTCTGTGACTACAGTTTCTTTTTTCTTGAACCAGTTTTTCGGGTTTAATTTGCTTTTGTATTTTTTAACGACTTGTTTACCAAGCAATACGATTGATACTAAAATATTAACTTCTCCAAATACTAAGACACTGCCGATAATAATTCCTTTAAGTTTTAACGCAATCGGTAAGAATCCGATAAGTGCTGCAACACCGTACATCGCTGCTCCAATAATTAAAAGTGTAATTCCTATTTTAAATTTTTTCGATTTATTTTTAAGCATAATAACCGCCTACCTCTTCCTTGTTTTATTTAATTAGTTTAGTTAACTTAACTAAATTATAAGTGGTGTTTTAAAATTTGTAAACCCCCTAAGCTCAACTTTTTTTAAATTTTTTGATTTGCTTCATATCAATACGCTTTAAAGCCTTGTCACTAAAGGATTTCTTTTAAAAATAAATATAAAAAAATCCTCTTTCATTAATGAGATACTCACATGAAAGAGGATGAAAAAGACTAATTTCATTTGTATTAAGTTAAAAGTTTACTTTGAGCCGCTTCGCCAAATTAATAATCAGCACGATAAACAACACTGTCAAAATAATACTGCCTTCGATACCCATCGTACCGCCAGTCAGTATGTTATCCGTATGATATTTCGTTTTAAACAAACTGAAATTCAGTTCATTTCCACTGACATTAATCCCATAAATACAACCTTGTACGAAGTTCCATATAATATGGAACCCAGCAACTGTCCAAATCGTACCGTCGATTCTGTAGATTAAAGACAAGACAATACCGACTAAGAATATATTCGTCACACCGACAATGGAAATATTAGGGTTCATTCCATGGAGTAAGGTGAAGACCACTGCTGAACACACAATCGCAAAACGATCACCATATCGCTGTGTTAAACGTGTTTGGAGATATCCACGCATCAAAAGTTCTTCTGCGCTTGCTTGAATACAAAATCCAATAAATGCTAAACCGATACCTAATAACACCGTTTGATTCAGCGTATTACCGACAATTGAGATATTGCCAAATAACACTAAAATTAAAATCACTACAGAGAAGACGATAAAGCCGAATAAGCCTCCGATACCTAGCTTTCTAAAAGCATATGTACGGTAAATACCGACTGAACTTAACGGAAGGTGTTCTCTGTTATGTACATACCAAAAGAGAATTAATATTGAAAATATAAATGGGACAGGAAGTAGAATGACTTCTTGAAGGGGATGATTTCTGACCATTAAATAAAAAGGCCCCGCAAACAACCCGCCACCTAGCATCATCAAGATGGATAAGAGTGAAAACTTAAGCCAACTTCCCTTATAATGTTGTGTAAATTGATTTTCCATAAGTTGTTCTCCATTATATAATTAGTATAGTTTATCTATTTAATTTTCTCACAATCGGATATCTACCGCAAATATTATTTTTTAACTTCATTAATCAAAGGACGTGACATCTATGACGCTATTTAACATCATCTTAGTACTTATCATGTTTTTAGCTATTGATTATTTGGCTAATCTCGGTAAAAAGAAAAACGCATTCCTACAAACAGCACTCTTAAGTACACTCTTAATCTTGACCGCTTTTATTGCTTTACTGCTAGGCGTATCTATTATCTTATTAATAAGCGCTGTCATTGACTTGGGTAATGATTTATTCGTAACGGGACTTTTAATGATTTTAACAAGTGGAATTATTGAATTTTTCTTACTTCGTTATTTCATCAAACGTTGGTTCAATGATGTATGGACCTTAACTGTCGTTGAATATTTCATCCAATGGTTATTAGTCTATCTCACACTCTATCAAGTGATGACACAATCATTATCTAGAATTAAATTAGAAGTCGACATCCATACGCTGTTTCATATCTTGAATATCGAAGCTTTGAATTTAACGTTATTGCCTGTGCTTTTAATCAGTTGGATCTCCCTCATCATGCATAAGATTAATCTCAGACAATGAAAAAAACCTATCCTCGCATATATGGATAGGTTTTTGAAGTTCGTTTAATATTCAATGTCTTTTGCGAATGGAATAGAGATTTGCGCCCCTGCTTTTTGAACTGTATAAGATGCTGCTTTATTCGCAAAATCAATCGCAGTTTCTAAATTCATTTGTTTCACGTCAAACGCACTGACAAATGCGCCGATAAAAGTATCTCCGGCTGCTGTTGTATCCACAACATCAACTTTATATGCTTTGACTAAGCCAGAGTTGCCTTTGACTGCGTAATATGTTCCTTGTGCACCGATAGTAATTAATACCACTTTAATTCCTAAGCTTAAGAAATAGTCTGCGTTTTGAGCCATTGATTTTTCATCCGTCACTGGAATACCAGATAAGATTTCCGCTTCAAACTCATTCGGAATAATCACATCTATAAGCCCTAATAATTCTTCAGGTAATTCGCTCGCTGGCGCTGGATTTAAAATCGTTGTAATACCATGCTTACGCGCAATTTCAAACGCACGGATAATCGCCGGTATAGGAACTTCTAATTGTGCCACTACATAATCCGCTTCTTTAATCACTGCTTCAGCTTGTGCCACATCTTCAGGTGTAATATCCATGTTCGCACCGCCATAGACGTAGATGGTATTACTGCCGTCTTTATCTACTGTAATAAATGCTTGTCCCGTATCTGCTGTTTCTGATTCTGTAATATACTCGGTATTCATTCCTGCTTCTTTGAAACCTTCAAACATAAAGTCAGCTAAACCATCTTTACCGACTTTTGAAATAAACGTGGTATCTGCGTTCATACGTGCTGTCGCAATCGCTTGGTTCGCACCTTTACCCCCGCCGTATTTCTTTTGTCCTTCTTTGACATGCAAGGTTTCACCAGGTTTCGCATAACGCTCAACAGTTAAGAACTGATCCACATTCGTTGAACCTAAAATTACTACTTTATTCGTCATACTGTATCTCTCCTCGCTTAAAATGTCACATTAGATTCTAAAATAATATTTGAAAATGGTGTGATTTCACCTGTACGTATATTGCCTTTATTTAATGGATGACTTAAGTAGGCTTTCATTTCTGTATGTGGAATAAATTCAATCTCTACATCATCCTCTAACAGTGCTTTAATTTGTTTTAGCTGCGCTGGGTTATGTGTTTTAATTTCTTCAGCTAAATAGATTTTTTGAATTTTCATTTCTGTTAAGACTGTTTCTAGCACATCAATAAAGCGTGGCAACTCTTTTGTGACCGCTAAATCAATTCTACGTGCATCATTTGGAATCGGCATACCCGCATCATTAATGGTTAATAAATCAAAGTGGCCGATTGTCGCAATGGCTTGTGAAACATGACTATTTAATACAGGGGTTTTCTTCATTTCTATTCCCTCCAAAATTATTTAATAAAGACTGTGACTGTTGCGGCAGCTAAAATTAACACTAAACCAACCATCGTAATCAACATTTCTTTCTTCGTCTTACGTTGATTTAAGAAATAAATACCTGTTAACGTCGCAAGAACCACTGACGTTTGAGATAAAATAAAGCCTGTCGCAAGACCGTTCATATCTGGTTGTGCTGAAATTAAGTAAGTTAACGCCGCAAATGCGAAGAAGAAACCTGAAATGATTTGAAGCCATGTAATCTTATTCTTAAATGGATTGTCTTTCTTCATCATTGTTAAACCATAGATCACTGCGACGAGAACCATACCCATAGCTTGAGGTAAGAAGGCTGCTTTTCCTCCGATATCTGTCGCTTGTGGTGCAGCTGAATATAGCCAATATCCAATTTCACCAATCAGCAAGATAACCACTGCTTTCTTTAAGTTACCGCTGTTTTGTTCCTCAGGATGTTCACTCCATACTGTCATACGTGCACCGATTAAAATCACAATTAACGCCACAAAACCGATAATTTTATTGCTTAATCCTGGCCAGTTACCTAACGCAAAGACACCCCATAATGAAGCACCAAGCAATTGGAAAGCTGTTGTGACTGGCATTGCTCTTGAAGAACCGATGAGTTCAAAGGCTTTGAACGTTAAAATTTGACCGAAACACCAACCTGCCCCAGAAAGCAACGCAAACATTAAGTTCATACCTGTCGGGAAGTGTTGGGCTGTCAATCCCGCAAAGACTAACGCAAAGATTAATGTCCCTACCGTCGTTCCGATAATTTGATGGACTGGTTTGCCTCCGAACTTTGACGCAATCGTCGGGAATAAACCCCAACCAAGCAATGGACCTAAACCAATAAGTAAAGCGACTAGATTCATGAATAACACCTCTATTTTTTTCTAAGTGGATTTAGTAAAACGTTTTACTTTACTCACATACTAGCACTTTTCATTTATTTTGTATACGTTTTCATATAGATTTAAGATTTTCGACACAATAAAAAACGAGTACACTTATCAAGAGATAAGCGCCCCGTCTTTGATGAATGATTATTGATTTAATTGTTGTGTTGTTTCTCTGACCACGAGTTCATTCGGCAATTCAATACGTTCAACCCCTTGATCAGTCTCCGTAATTTTCTTCACGATTAATCTCAATGCTGTTTCCCCAATTAACGCAATGGGTTGGGCTACTGTCGTTAATGCCGGTGTCATATATTGTGAAAAACTGATGTTATCATACCCTACGACTGAAATCTCTTCAGGCACAGTTTTTCCACGTTCATTTAAGCCGCGTATCAGCCCGATGGCCATTTCATCGTTAATCGCAAAAACCGCAGTCACTTGACTGTCGATGATTTGATCAACGATTTGTTTACCGCCTGAAGGTGATAGTTCTGTTTCTATCTTCAACGGTTTTTGAACATCATGGGATTCGCAATAATCTTCAAAACCTTTCACACGTGCCTGCATATTCGACATCATTTCATACGGTTGTACAATGGCAATATGTTGATGATTTAAAGCAATAAGATGTGCTGCCGCTAAAGCACCGCCTGTCTGTTCATCTGTTCGGATGATATCGGTATACCCATTATCTTCACTTTGGTCTAACACGACATAAGGAACATTGTGTCTCTCTAAATAATTGTTCATACTTTCAGGTTGATCGATTAATCGCGCAATGACTAAACCGTCCATGCCTCTTTCAACTAAATGCTTGATGTTATGTTCTAGATGGTCACCTGAAGTACTTAAGAAGAATAAATCCACATAGTCCGGCTTATGTTGTTCCATACTCTGCATAATCGCTGAGAAGAAAGGGTTCGTTAAACTGGGGACTAAAACCCCGATTAATTTAATCGTATGCCCTCTTAATTGTTGAGCATTTTTATTTGGAATATAACCTAATTTATCTTTAGCTGTTAACACTTTATCAATTGTCGCTTGCGAAAAGCGTTCTTGTTTATGATTTAAAATGTGCGAAACCGTGGTTAAGGATACACCTGCTTCTTTTGCGACATCTTTAATTGAAACTTTCTTCATGAGTGCTTAATCCCCTTACGTTGACAGACTCGCTTACGCAAATGTGCCACCTTTTTATCTCTTTCATCATATCATCTCTGATTTCGTTTGTAGAGTTCGTAAGTCATTGTAACTCTAATCCTTTCATAATTTATTAAATTCGTTTTAATTGCTTAACTCCTTCAAACTTTTTAGACTAGTACTGAGGTTAAAGAGAGGAGGCATCACCATGAATCATTGGGATGAAAAATTTGATTCCGACACATATATTTATGGTAAAGAAGCGAATCAATATGTTAAAAGCGTCTTTTCAGAAAAAGTAGATACACCAAAGAAAGTATTGATGTTAGCTGAAGGTGAAGGACGTAACGCAGTTTATCTTGCGACATTAGGCTATGATGTCACAACGTATGATTTATCTAAAGTCGGCATTGAGAAAGAATTGAAACTTGCGGAAGAAGCAGGTGTTACAGTCGATGCGAACTATGGTGACATCACTGCGTCTGATTTAACTGCAGAAAATGCCTATGATTATAGCGTGAATATCTTCGGACATGTTCCTCCAGAAGGTAAACGCGGGATGTTCAACAACTTAATCAAACCTTTAAAATCAGAAGGTCATAGTTACTTTGAACTTTATTCAACAGAACAACTCGAAAATAAAACAGGTGGCCCACCAAACAAAGCCATGCTTTATGAAGTAGATGAAATCAAAGGTTATCTTGAAGACCTTCCTGTTAAAATCCATAGTCTAGAAAAAAGAGATATTGAACGTAAAGAAGGCACTGCACACACAGGACATGCGAGCGTCATTCAAGGACATATTGAAAAGCTATAATAAATAAATGAAAAGCTGAGACATGTATTAAAGCATACTTTGTCTCAGCTTTTATTTGTCTTTTGAAATATCACTAATGTTTCGCATGTAAAGAATGCGATTGTGATGAGCTCATACTTGCATAAGCAAACTTTTCATCGCTACTTTCTTTCATTTTCTAACACTTCGATTGACTGCTTATCTCTTAATACTTCATCAACATCGCTAGAAGGATATTCAAGACCTATTGGTAGCCCTGTTGGTAGTTTTTCAACTACTGATTTCCAATCAATAATACCTTTATCTAAGGATGTAACAATAAAGTTACCATCTTGTTCTGCTAGATTTTTCAAGTGAATATAAGTAACATATGATCCTAATGTGTCAGCCGCATCAACTTCACTTTCTTGAACATATCGGAAATTACCCAAATCAAATGTATAACCTATATTTAATTTAGCTTTTTTAGCATCTTGTAAGAATTGATTAATCTTATTGATCGTTCCTGACTGTTGTGTTTGATCATTTTCAACCGTAAAGTTAAATGGTTGATCATTAATAAAATTCAGTTGTTTTAATTGACTAAAATGTCGATAATTTCCAATCGACATCTTGACGTTAGCCACATTAAGACGTTTAGCTTCTTCAAAATATTCGAAAATTTTAGGGTTTAATTCACCGTCATCTAAAAATATATAGTCGGGCACGCTATAAAATAACGTAATGTTTTTACTCTCCGCTGCTTTGCGCATCTCAGGAATTTCTTTGTCGATGTCCACGAAGTACTCTCTTCTAGGTTCAATTTTATTGAAACCTAAAGATACAATATCATCAAAAAGTTCAACTTGCTTCAAACCACTGTTAATTTTTGCTTGAAATACTAAGGTATTAAATACTAAGTTGTTGTTCATTGTTGTTCAGTCCTTTACATAAATTAGTAAACCCATTTATCATTCTCATCCATATCATAAACTGGTTTACTCAAAATGTCGACGCTTTCATTTTTTTATATTCAATGATTAAGACAAAAAAACAGACCTCTCTAAAGAAGAAGTCTGCTTGTTATCATAAGTCGTGTGTATAGAATGTGTTAGCTCTTTAATACATCCGCATATTCTGGTGTTTTATCAAAGACACTTTTCGCAAATGGACATAATGGAACGATTTTCATATTATTTTCTCTCGCATAATTGACTGCTGCTTCTACCATTGCATAGCCTACACGTTGGCCGCGTAATGCTTCTGATACTTCTGTATGATCAATAATAAATAAGTCTGGACCTGTTGGGACATATGTCATCTGTGCTTGATAGTTATTTTCGTCTTGGCCTACATAAAATTTATTGTGTCCGTGTTTTACTTCTGTCATTGAGATCACTTCCCTCTTTTTATTAATTTGATATTACCTTGTGCACCTCTTAAAAGCAAGAATATTAACTTACCTTACAATACTGATTATAATTCTCGATAGTATAACGAGTGATATTAATTTTAAACAACTTATTTGTGTGCTATATTGAACTTAAGTATTTGGCATAATATGAGGAGTGATAAAATGAGAAAGACTTATACTAGTGAAACAATTGATGTCTCTTTTGAACCTGCGCGTTGTATCCATGCAGCTGAATGTGTGAAAGGATTACCACAAGTTTTTGATACAAAGAAACGCCCTTGGATTGACCCTGCGAATGCGACAGCTGATCAAATCGCAGAAGTCGTAGAACGTTGTCCAAGCGGTGCGTTGGAATATCATCGTAAAGACGGTAAACCAAATGAACATCACGAACACACAGAAATCTCAATCGGCAAAGATAACCAAATTATTATTAAAGGTGAATTTACGTTAAACCATAATGGTGAAGTCATTGAATTAAACCGTGCGATTTTAAAAGGCGGTCCGAATGTTTCAGATAATCCATTCTATACTTTAGACTAATCATCATATTAACTACACTTCTTGACTTGTTTATAAAAGAGTTAGAAGTGTAGTTTTATTAAATTTACGCTTTATTAATAAATCTTATTTAAATCTTGTTGAATACAGTATTCTCTTATAGTAACGTAAGAGTATATTATCTTATAAAAGGATGGCCATACATTGTGAAAAGAGTTATAAGCATCATTGTGTCAGTTATGTTCTTAATGAATATACTGATTGCACCTACCGCTCACGCTGAACGGACGCCAATAGACGTTGCGAAAGAAAACCATCAAACGATTCAAAAACAGTTTGATCCTAAAAGTGCCTATGTGACTACCGAACAGGGACAAATTTTGTATGATTATCACGGCACACGTAACATCGACCCTGCTTCTACCGCAAAGTTGATGACCATATACTTAATATTAGAAGACATCAAACAAGGTGACGCTCACCTGTCAGATAAAGTTAAAATCACACCAACTTATGAACAAATGTCTCAACTCCCGAATTTGACGACATTTCCTTTAAAAAATAAACAAACCTATACTGTAGACCAATTGTTGAAACAAGCCATGTTAGAGTCTAGTAACGCTGCGACATTAGTACTTGCACACCATGTGGATGGTGATATTTCTAAATTCACAGACCGCATGAACCACAAAGCGAAACAATTAGGGATGCATCATACACATTTTACTAATCCAAGTGGTGCGAATAACCAATTGATTCATCAATTTATCTCAAAGGCTTATAAAAGTGAAACAACTTCTCAAAGTACAGCACAAGACATGGCAATACTTTCTCAAGCAATCTTGAAAAAGTATCCTGAGGTACTCAATTACTCAAAGTTAGAAACCGACAAACAGTATGGTAAAACACTAAAAAATACAAACTTATCGTTACCGCATGGTCCAGATGCATTAAAAATTGTAAATGCTGACGGTCTAAAAACAGGGACGAGTGAAAATGGCTACAATTTAGTATTAACAGCCAAACAAAAAGAACTACGTATCAACACAGTCGTTATGAATGTACAACCTTATCCTAATGAAGCTGCGAAACATGCACGCCAAAAGCTTGCGAATGCTTTAACGGAAGAAGCTTTCAAAAACTATGAATACCGTAAAGTTATCTCTAAAGGTGAACATGAAATTGATGGTAAGACGTATGAAGTAAAAAAAGATTTATATGATCTGGTGCCTAAAGACAAAGCTAAATATGACTTGAAAATTATTGAAGATGAACAATTAAAAGTAGACTATCCTAGAAAATTCCTTAAAGGTTATCATGCACCTTCTGTTGAAGTTGAGCCAGTAACGCACTGGGGTACTTTGGTTTTAGGTGCGCTTGTCATGATTGGCGGTGTCATATTACTGACTGCAATCATCTATATTATTGTGAAACGACGTAGATAATCATTCTATATGTAAAAATGAGCGGAATCTCACAGGTTCCGCTCATTTTTTCGAATCTATTTTTATTTTGTTTTACGTGTAACATCTAGTTCTGTTTCATATTTAGGTAATGCTTTCTTGAACAAGTATTCACCATGACGTACAGACGCTAGGCAGTCTGAGCGACGTCTTTGTGCTTCAAATACTGTTGGCGCATCTACTACGATAAAGTTAGCAGGTTTGCCTTCATCTAAACCGTATTCATCTTCAATGCGCATTAATTGTGCACCGTTGTAAGTGATTAAATCAAAGTTGCGTGGGAAGTCTTGTTCACGCATTAATTGTGTCGCATGCAGACCATTATCTAAGATATTCATCAAGTTACCTGAACCTGCTGGATACCATAGGTCTACGATAGAGTCTTGACCAAATGCGACGTTAATATCGTTATCTACAAATTCTTTTACGCGTGTTAAACCACGTCGCTTAGGATACGTATCTTGACGTCCTTGCAAGAATAAGTTCTCTGTTGGGCATGAAACAAAGTTCAAGCCAGATTGACGGAATAAGCCCATCATACGGAATGCATACGCATCATCTGCTGAACCGAATGAACAAGTGTGAGAAGCTGTCGTATAAGGACCATATCCTTGTTTCATTGCTTCTGCGTTCAATTGTTCAAGATAACGTGCTTCTGCATCATCTGTTTCATCACAGTGTACATCAATCAATTTGTCATATTTAATCGCAAGACGTACGATTTCTTTCACTGATTCTGCACCGTCTTCAGGACTCCATTCGTTATGTGGAATACCTCCGACACAGTCAGCACCTAGTTTCAATGCTTCTTCTACTAAGTCGCGGCCTGTTTTACCGTCTTCTTCGAATGAATACATACCGTTTTGTGGGAATGCGACTACTTGAATTGTGATATTGTCTTTCAATTCGTCTCTGACTTCAATTGCCGCTTTAATCCCTGTTAAGTTAGGGTCTGTACAGTCTGTTTGTGCACGGATATATTGTGTTCCGTAACTTGCGACATCATTGACTGCTTTACGCATACGTTCTTTCATTTCTTCTTTTGTCGTACCTTTTTTATAATCATTCCATAAATCAATCGCTTCAAATAGCGTACCTGATTCGTTTTTGATTTTAGGATCTTGTCCTGTAAAGTAGTAATCTAAATGCAAGTGTGAATCTACATAAGGTGGTAGCACTAAACGCCCTTGTAAATCGATGACTTCATCAGCGTCACCTAAATCATTACCGAACGCCACAAACTTGCCGTTCTCTACTAAGATTTCAGAGGCATCATCATGTTTATAGATTGATGCGTTAATAAATTTTTTGCTCATTTCCATTCCTCCATCTCTCTTACCTTCACAAACAAAAAATTATTCAGTATTCCAAAAATGTTACATCCCAATTTTATCAACTTAAGATTCAATAAAGAAACTTAACGCATTGAGTTTTACCACTTCGAAGCTATTTTAACCATATGTTCAAACCGACACCCATATTAATATGTAAAAATTATTTTATATTTTTATTGACTTGTATTATGATACTGTTATATTATATAAATGCAATATAAAGAGCTAAACAAGCTGGAACTTACTTAGCCTTTAATAAAGGCTCACAATGGATCTTGTGAAACTCTAACGAACCTAAATGGTTAGTTAACTTCTGTACTTAATTGTCCGTTAGTACAGAAGTTATTTTTTCCATCTTATTGATAGCTCCTTTTAGCAAAAAAGTTACTAAAACGACGGAACATACATTTTCAAAATTCAAATGAATTTCTATTAGCGTAATATCCATACTATCACCTCCCCGATAACTCCATTTAAGGCTCGAGGCGGCTTCACATGCTTCTCTCTATTTCATGCAAGGTTCTTTATTCTTGGATATTATACCACCTTTATCTATAAATTACTTTATAATTTTTAAATGTAATATTTTTTCTCGCAAAGTAAAAAAAGAGCTAAAACAGCCAAAACTGTCTCAACTCTTCATTAGTTCATACAAATATTTATGAATGACTTACTATAATACTCATATCACCTTTGAATGTGATATCTAAATCTTCTGAAGTTATGACAAAATGTGTACCTTTGTCTATAGTGTTTGATTGGCCATCTACAATTACTTCTCCGCTTCCTTCAATCACAGAGATCAAACAATACTCATACGGCTTTTTGAAAATCAATTCACCCTGAATATCCCATTTCTCTACAGTGAAGAATTCATTTGATACAAATTGTGTAAATGCTTGCCCATCGCGTGTTTCGTGAATTGGTTTTGTATTTGGATTTGTTTGGTTTACATCGATGACTGCCTTACTTTGTTCAAGATGTAATTCACGTGTATTACCATGCTTATCTTTACGGTCATAGTCATAAATACGATACGTTGTATCCGATGATTGTTGTGTTTCTAAAATTAATATCCCTGCGCCAATCGCATGAACAGTACCTGCTGGTACATAATAGAAATCACCAGGTTTTACTTTTTCTTTATGGAATAAACCTTCGAATTCTTTATTATCTATCATACGCTCTAAATCTTCTTGATTATCTACATTAACACCATATATAATTTCTGCATCTTCTTTAGCGTCTAAAATATACCAGCACTCAGTCTTACCATAGCCGCCTTCATGTGCTTTCGCGTATGCATCATCTGGATGAACTTGAACAGATAATTTATCATTCGCATCTAAAATTTTTGTTAAAAGTGGAAACTCGTCTTTTTGGTCATTTCCAAACAATGCTCTATCTTCATTCCACACTTGTTCTAACGTTTTACCTTGATGCTGACCATTCTCAATCACATTTGAGCCATGTGGCAGGGCTGAAATTGCCCAACATTCTCCTGTTAAATCATTTGGGATGTTGTAATTAAATTGTTTTAAGGCTGTGCCTCCCCAAATACGTTCTTGAAATACTGGTTTTAGAAATAATACCATACGTTATCATCCTTTATATTGCTTTTAGTATGTCGTAAATTGTCTCTTTATCTTCTGCATTAATTAATTTTTCGCGTGTTTCATCGTCCATAAGAGTCTTAGATAAGCGTTGTAATAATTTCAGATGTGTATCATTACTGTTGTTAGGTACGACGATTAAGAAAACAATCTTAGGTAATGAGCCATCTAAGCTTTCCCACTCAATACCGTTTTTATTTTGTAATACTGCAACTACAGGTTGTTTGACTGCATCTGATTTCGCATGTGGAATAGCTACGTTCATACCGATGGCTGTCGTAGATTCAGATTCACGTTTTAATACAGAGGATTTAACTTGATCAAAGTCTTCAACATAGTTTTGATTTTTTAGTTCTGTGATGAGTCGATCAATCACATCATCACGTTTCATTTCACTGTTTGTTAATTCAATTAGGCTTTTATGGAAAACAGTATCTTCTTTTGTTTCTTGTGTATTTGTGTCTGCATGTACCGGCTCTGTTTTTGTTTGAGCTATGTTTGTTTGCGTATCTTGTTCATCAGAAAGTTCCGTTGTTACACCTTCTCCTTCAAGTACTGCAGCCGGTGCATTTTTTTTGAATAATAAAACTGTTGCTGTTGTGATTAAGCTACCGATAATAACTGCAACGAAGAACCACAATACGTGCTCAATGCCACCAAGTACTGCAACAATAGGACCGCCGTGAGCTACTCTGTCTCCTACGCCACCTAAAGCTGCGATAGCTGCTGCCACCATAGCACCAATCATATTTGCTGGAATGATACGAAGCGGATCTTGTGCAGCGAATGGAATCGCGCCTTCAGTAATACCGAATAGCCCCATTGTGAATGACGCTTTACCCATCTCTTGTTCTGAGTTATTAAATTTACGTTTTTGAATAAATGTCGCTAACCCTAAACCTATTGGAGGCGTACATACCGCAACCGCTACCATACCCATTACTGCATAGTTACCTTCAGCAATTAATGCTGAACCGAATAAGAATGCTACTTTGTTGACTGGACCACCCATATCAAATGCAATCATGGCACCAATAATGAGTGCGAGAACAACAATGTTCGCGCCTTGCATACCTTTTAACCAACCAGTTAATGCTGTAAATACGCCTGAAATTGGCGCACCAATAACAAAGACAAATATTAATCCAACTACTAATGAAGCTAAAATTGGAATAATGATAATCGGCATAATTGGTGCCATAGCTTTAGGCACTTTAACGTTTTTAATCCATTTCGCAACATAACCAGCAATAAAACCAGCAACGATACCGCCTAGGAATCCTGCACCAGCTTCACTGCCATAGAAACTTCCGTCTGCTGCAATAGCACCGCCAATCATACCTGGTACGAGCCCTGGCTTATCAGCAATACTATAAGCGATATAACCTGCTAGTATTGGTACCATAAAGCTAAATGACAATGCTCCGATTTTCTCTATAGATTTCCAAAATGAATCATCTGGAATGACTAAACCTTTAGCTGAAGGTTCACCGCCAAGCGTTAAGGCAATGGCAATCAATAATCCACCAACGACGATGAAAGGCACCATAAAGGACACACCATTCATCAAGTGTTGGTAAATCATTTGTACGCCGCTCTTCTTCTCTTCTTCTTCATAACTGTCATCTTCTGAAGCACCTTCATGATGATAAATACGTGCATCTTTATCAATAATACGTTGTATTAATTCTTTTGGATGATGTATACCTTCTCTGACATTTTCGTTAATTAAACGTTTACCGTTAAAACGTGATAAGTCTACTTGTCTATCTGCCGCAATAATAATACCGTCTGCTTCTTTAATTTCTTTTGCTGTTAATACATTTTCTGCACCTACGCCGCCTTGTGTCTCAACTTTGATATCTACACCCATCTCTTTAGCTGCTTGCTCTAATTTTTCTTGAGCCATATATGTGTGAGCGATACCATTCGGACAAGACGTAATCGCTAATATTTTCATGTGAATCACGCTCCTTAGTTAAAGTGTAAGCGCTAACACCAAGACATAAAAAAAGATAATTACCGTTACTAGTGGCAATTATCCTTTAATCATTTTCATTAGTTTAGTTTTAAATGGTTGTGCTTCAAGATATATAAGCTCATCTATAGCTTTTTCATCCAGTTGTGCGATAGTTTGAATTATACGTTTTGTAAGTTGAATATCTTGTTTAGTCGTTGCTAAGAAGAAAGCTAATTTAACTTGGTGCTCTTTCCAATAGAAACCTTTAGTGCTTTTAAAAACAATGACATGAGACTTTAATACTTTCTCAGGGTTGCCATGCGGTATAGCAACTTGATTTCCTATATAGGTTGAAGACATTCTCTCACGTTCTAAAGCACTTTCGATATACCCTTCTAATACAGCATGATTATTACTCAGTATGTCTTGCGCTTTTTCAAATATAGAAGCAGTATTAAATGCTTTTTCACTTTCTGTTTCAACTATAAAGTTCACACCTGAAAACTCATCTGACTTCATAGCTGGTTTTAACTTTTTGGCCATAAATGTTTCTAATTGATGCTTATCATCATCGCTTAAAAGCGGTGACACCTGAAGTAACTCTACATCTTCTGTAAGTTGATCAATAATAATATCATGAGTTGTGATTAGCATATCAATTCCTGTGAAATCATAATGATCGATATCTTCCAATCTAATCGTATCTTTAACTTTAATATGATTACTTAACTTCGAAACTTTTGTAGCAAGTAATTGAGAGATACCAATTCCATAATAACAGGCAATCACCACATTTAAATGATGTTGTTCATTACGATCAATTGAAGATTGAAAATGTATTGTCAGAAAGGCAATCTCATCCTCAGTTAATTCTACACCCGCTTCTTCTGTCATTTGTTGCCCAATATCATAAAGTACGTTAAAAATGAACGGATATAGTGCTTTAATTTCTTTAGTCAGTGGATTGTTAAGGTAAACTTCTTTCATAATTCTTAAATATGTCCGTCCAAAATGGGAATAGAGGTTCTCTTTTAGCACTTGGTCTTGCGTAAAGTGTACGCCTACTCTTTCTTCCATACGTTCAATCATTCGGTTAATATAGCTTTCTATAAATAGTTGTTGCACGCCTAAGTCAAACTTATTAAAGTGATAGCTAATAAAAAATGAGAACAGTTTAGTCACTTGTAAATTTAAAGTGTAGCCTAACTTAAGGTTTATTTCTTCAATAATCTTATTTGAAATTAATAATGCTTCTTCATTTAACCCCCCGTTGATATTCTCTGTAAAGCTTCTCTTCATAATTAAAATCAAATGAATCAATAACTGTTCAACTTGAATATCTGAAGTTTTAATGTCAAAGTCATTGAGATTACGTTTTATAATTTGTGTGATTGTATCTACATGCGCTCTAGGCAACTCGTCTAATATAAGTGACTCTACACGATGATTACGCGTAGAAAGCTGATTTAAATGAAGTGTGGCATTGTTTAGGTTAGTCTGACTTCCTACTACTTCTATACCTTTGCGGGGCTTAACATTGATAGCTACATCAAACTTTTCACACCAGGCATGAATACGTCCAATATAATCAAGTATTTCTTTCTTAGTCAGATGATACGTTTTTTCTAATTGATGTAATGTTAATTGAGTATCATTCATCAATAGTTGATAACCTAAAGTTACTAGTATTTTATGGTCTTTATCAGTATATTCTTCGAGTCGTTTTTCAACTTCTTTAATAGTATATTGCTTAGTGCTGATTTGATAACCTCTTGATTTTACACTTACTATTAAATCTTTCATAAAGTTTGTATTCACTGCTTTAATATCATTTCTCGTGGTACGATTCGATACATTCAAGAAAGTGGCTATGTCGTCAGACGTAAGATACTGTTCTGCATTATTAATAAAAAGTTGTATTAATTTAATCTGTCTTTCAATCATAGAAACCACCTCCTATTTATTATATTTAGTTTAAAGCACTTTAATAAAAATTCCTATCTTTTATATTAAGCACAATTTCTTATCCTGCTAATTGATTTTCAACTTTCTTGAATTTGTTATATTATACACAACCTTACCATGCTAATATAAGATTATTGTTAAGGAGGAGAATTTTATGCATCAAGAAAAAACAAGTTCTACATTTCAATTTATCTACACTGCGGTCATTGCAGGATTATTATCAGGAATTGTCAAATTAGGTTGGGAAGTCATGTTTCCACCTCGTACTCCAGAAAGAAATGCTACTAACCCACCCCAACAGTTATTGCAGCAATTTGGATTTTCGCAAGATTTTACACACCAAACCTATCAATTTTCAGAACAAATGTTACCGTGGGTCAGCTTTATCGTTCACTATAGTTTCTCTATTGTGATTGCAATAATTTATATTTATTTAGCTAAAAAACATCCAATTGTTTATGCAGGTTATGGTGCTCTATTCGGCATCTTTATATGGGTAGCTTTCCATTTATTGATTATGCCTATTATTCAAACTGTTCCAGCACCTTGGGACCAACCATTTGATGAACATTTATCTGAACTATTCGGTCATATTGTATGGATGATGACAATTGAATTAGTAAGACGTTATGCAATCTACAAAGATAAGACCTTAAAATCATAATATCATTTAACTTACGACTGTCCTTATTTTGACTAAGTATCACTTGTAACAAATTTTCTACAACTTTTATATACACAACTAATTCTCCTTTGATTGATATACAATAGTAATATATTGATAATTACAACAAAGGAGCATCAGTGTGGAAAAGCCAAAGACAATTCAAATGTTTGTTGAGAAGATGAATGAAAAAGCAGCTAGTATTGGTATGTCTCGTTCTATGTTTAAAAATCCTACGGGTTTAACGGAAAAGTATCAACTATCAACGAGTTATGATCTGTCATTGTTAACACTACATGCGAGTGCGAATGTGGATATTGTGAGAATTTGGAAGAAGAAGCATTATTCATTCTGGGTTAAGGGTCCTAATGCAAGACGTATGGATCTCACAACAAGAGTAGATAATGAAAAACTGAATCAATATTACGATATTTTAGGCGGCAAAACTGGAACTGTGGGCTTTATAAAAAACCTATGTCTTTTAATCTATGATGGTGAGACTGTCTATATCGTAACCTTGCTTAAAGCGAGAGGTAATCGATTCCATCAAGCTTAGTTACTTATTGATTATCTTTTAAATAAAGGTTCTCTAGATGGTGTAGATACAACAGCTTATACAGTTTTAAAATACCCATCATGTAATCCTTATTTATTCACACGTTTCAAACCAGAAATTCTTATTTCTAAAAACGGTAATGCGCGCAATAACCCCGCAAGCCTAACTAAGCTATTGACGTTGTTGACCGCTTTAGATTATCCACTGGATTTAAATAAAAATTTAACTGTTAAGGCTGAAGACATGGCTGAAGATAACCTCAACGACATTAGAGAAGGAGATATTATCAGCTTAGATGATGCCTTACATTTAATATTACTGAGATCTTCAAATATTATGGCTAACATGCTTAGTAGATATGTCTCAGAGCACTATCTTTAACGCTTAAATACTTATATAAAAGTTACTAAATTAGCCTTATTTACGATAACCTTATTGCTCTCAATATTAATATAATAGTATTGATTAAGTAAGGAGGTTTTCTAAATGAAAGCAATTGTAGTAGGTAAAGATCATCAACCCCAAGTTACTGAGAGAACATTACGCCCTTTGAAATACGGTGAAGCATTATTAGACATGGAATGTTGTGGTGTCTGTCATACAGACTTACATGTTGCCCATGCTGATTTTGGCGATGTAACTGGCACTATTTTAGGTCATGAAGGTATCGGTATTGTAAAAGAAGTCGCTGAAGGTGTTACAAGCTTAAAAGTAGGAGATCGTGCAAGTGTGGCATGGTTCTTTGAAGGATGCGGCCACTGTGAATATTGTACTACAGGTCGTGAAACATTATGTCGTGAAGTTAAGAACGCTGGTTATTCTGTAGATGGCGGTATGGCACAAGAATGTATCGTTACTGCAGACTATTCTGTTAAAGTTCCAGATGGTTTATCATCAGAAGCTGCCAGCAGTATCACATGTGCGGGTGTCACAACATACAAAGCGATTAAAGAATCAGGCGTACGTGCTGGTGAATGGCTTGTCTTATTCGGTTTAGGTGGACTTGGAAACTTAGCTTTACAATATGCGAAAAAAGTATTTAACGCTAAAGTTATCGCAGTAGACATCAATGACAGTCAACTTGAATTTGCGAAACAATACGATGCAGATGTTACTTTAAACCCTAAAGAAGTGGATGTCGCAAAATACATTCAAGAACATGTAGGCGGTGCACATGCGGCAGTTGTTACAGCGGTTGCTAAACAAGCCTTCAACGCAGCTGTTGAATCTGTACGTGCTGGCGGTACTGTAGTCGCAGTCGGCTTACCAACAGAATCAATGGACTTATCAATTCCACGTTTAGTATTAGACGGTATTCGTGTTGTAGGTTCACTAGTAGGTACACGTGAAGACTTAAAAGAAGCTTTCCAATTTGGTGCTGAAGGTCTAGTCGTGCCAAAAACACAATTACGTCCAATGGAAGATGTTCAAGATATCTTCAAAGAAATGGAAGAAGGTAAAATCAACGGCCGTATGGTTATTGATTTACGCCATTAATCATAATCTTAAAACACAACTAATTTAAATAACACTTGATTAAAAATAGATAGAAGCTCTGAAGGAAATCTAATTACTGATATCCTTCAGAGCTTCTTAGTTTTTGTTCAATAAATATATTGGCTCTCTGTCAAATAGGACTGGTGAGCAAAA
>NZ_KV808445.1:0-1542 GCF_001812305.1 Staphylococcus sp. HMSC056G08 | reverse complement strand
CAAACTTATGCTTTTATTTTTTACAATAAAATTTATTGTGTTTTTTTATAAATGAGTAGGGGTATAAAAAAATAACGTCACAAACATTGATATGAGGAGGTGCAGCACCGTGAGAAGATTGAAGAATTTCATCTTAGGATTAATCATTTTGGTGGTGGTCGGAATGTTAGTGTTTATGCTCGCTAAAATACCGCAGATTCCACAAGTTGAAACTTACCAACAACAATTACTGACATTTGCATGGTTCTTACCAGTACTCTTTACGTTGGCTGGACTGTTAATTGTGTTGGGTATTATTTTGGTGTTCAGCTTATTTGCGCCGACACATCGCAAGCCGGGTCTTTATAAATTTTATAAAGATGGTCATATATATATTTCAAGAAAATCAATCGAGAAAGTCGTGTATGACACAATGGCTAATTACGAGCAGTTGATGCAACCGAATGTTGTTACGAAGTGTTACAGTAAAAAGAAAAAGTCGTACATAGATGTAAAAGCGGACTTCTTTTTACCAGATGATACTCATGCACGAACTTTAACAGAAAATGTCAGAGCAGATATTAAGAAAAACGTAGAATATTTCACAGAAATTCCTGTAAGAAAATTAGAGGTTAATGTGAAAGATCAAAAAAGTCCATCAAGTCCAAGAGTACTATAAAGGAGGGAGCCCCAGATGCCAAACGAAAATAATCAACAACCAAATGATTCAACACAACACGTGGTGAATTTTATTAAAAGTTATATTGGTAGAATTGTCGGATTTTTAGTATTTTTAGTTATCGCAATCTTATTCTTAACACTCGGCTTTTGGAAAACCATCCTGATTATCGTGTTGTGTTTGATTGGAATAGGAATTGGGTATATTAAAGACCGTAAGCAACAATTTCTCAACTTTTTAAATCGATGGAGTTAATTTATAATTTTAAAATTAGTTTAAGGGTATAGACGAAATATAATTTGTTTGAAAAGGAGAATGTACTATGGCAGTAGATAACACAAAAGCAAAACAAGCATATGATCAAGAAACTGGAGTGAATAAAGTGGAACAGCAACAACAAGAAAACCAACAAAACCAACAACCGAAATTCCAAAATAAATTAACATTTGCAGATGAAGTTATTGAAAAAATCTCAGGTATTGCTGCACGTGAAGTTAACGGTATCTTATCATTAAAAGGCAACTTTGTTGATAGTATCAGTAATCAATTCTCTAACACTGAAAATGTGACACAAGGTGTTTCAGTAGAAGTAGGAGAAAAACAAACTGCAGTAGACTTAAAAGTAGTTTTAGAATATGGTGAATCAGCACCAAAAATCTTCAATAAAGTGACAGACTTAATTAAAGAACAAGTAAAATATATGACTGGTCTTCAAGTAGTTGAAGTAAACATGCGTGTTGAAGATGTTATGACTCGTAAAGAGTTTGAACAAAAACAAAAAAATAATCAAGAGCAACAAAAGAACCAAGAAAAAGGATTACAATAATTCAGCGTTGTACCTTGATTTAGTAATATAAATAAGTAAGAGGGCGGATTTGAAGATA
>NZ_KV808444.1:0-18700 GCF_001812305.1 Staphylococcus sp. HMSC056G08 | reverse complement strand
ATTATCACCAGTCCTAAATAGTATAGAGCCAAAAGTCTTTAAATAATGACATATAAAACAGGCCATGAACTCGTAATTTTGTTCATGGTCTGTTTTATTATGAAAATAATTCATCCACTGTAACTTTAAACTGTTTAGCGATTTTAAAAGCTAAGCTTAAAGAAGGATCATACTTATTATTTTCAATCGCATTAATCGTTTGTCTCGAAACATTGACACTTTTACTTAGTGCTTCTTGAGACATCCCATTTTGTTTGCGATACAATTTTATTTTGTTTTTCATAACTCTCACCCTTTGTAGGTGTATTTTCGTTTGACAGCAAAATAATTTATCAAAAGAAACAAGAATATAACAGTTAATATAATTATCTCAGGATACTCCAACATGAATTCAAATCTAGGTTGATTCGAGATAAAAAATTTGAAGAATAGTCCAACCAATAAAAAGTATACCGTGCTGATTAAAGTTCTTGAGAAAATTTCATGATACATACGTACTTGTCGTTCATCAAAACGTTTATCTTTTTGTTTAACACCGGTTACGCTTGAAGGTAGGTACTTTGTGGTGAAGACTGACCATAATGTAGTCAGGACTCCAAAACTTATAAATACGATTACCTTTGTAAGTATCAATGTAAAAACTCCTTTGTGTGATTAAATTATGAGTATTTTCGTTTAACAACTTGATAATTATAAATCAAAGTGCCCACTGTGATAACTAAAAAGACAGCTTCAGGATATTTCGAGATAAAACTATGTGCACTGACTAACCCAAGCGTACGATTTAGAAAGGCGAATGTAATGAGAAGGATGGTAATGATAAAAGTCTTTGCGAGTACTTCTAAAATAATTTTAGTTTGACGTTCGTCATAATGAGACTCGGTTTGAACATCTACTGCTTCTGAAGGCATATAATTTTTCAAGAAGCCTCTCCAAGCAAATGCGAAAGCAACTAAGGTTACAATAGGGATGATAATTTTTAGTAATATCATGATGTCCCTCCTGAAATGTAAAGTTTATTTGACATTTTTAGGATACTGCTGCGCTTAAATAATGTCAAGTATGTTTTACATTTCGTATAAAAAAACAGAGCCGAATGGCCCTGTTTTAAATTCCTAAATGTTCTTTAAATGTGTGTCCTGTATAGTTTTTTCGATAAAGTCCGCGTTTTTGTAATTCTGGAACAATCAAATTTACAAAATCATCTAAGCTATCTGGCAAGGTAGGAGGCATTAAGTTGAAACCATCTGCCACACCTTCTTTGAACCAATGTTCCATTTCATCCACAATTTCTTCAGGTGTTCCGATCAATGTTAAATGACCACCACCTGCATTTAAATATCCCAATAACTCTCGTACAGTGGGGTCTGTATCTCTGATAATCTCAAGGACTGTTTCATAACGACCTACAGGCCCAGTAAATTCAGAGACAGGAGGTAAGTCTGGGACTTTGTCATCTAAATCCCAACTATGACAATCTTGTTGAACAAAGAAGCTGAGTTGATTTAGCGCTGTTTCAATCGGTAGTTGATTATCAAGCGCCGCTTTTTTCTCTAAAGCTGCTTCATGGGTTTCTGCGACATAAGTCACCAGACCTGGGAAGACTTTGAGGTTGCGGTCAGTCTGACCGGTACGTTTGATTTCATCATCTAAGCGTTGTCTGAACTGTTTTGCTTGTTTGATATTCCAAGAAACAGAGTAAACTGCATCTGCATATTTAACTGCGAGTGCCACGCCTTGTTTAGATGCGCCAGCCTGCATTGCGACGGGTTTACCTTGTGGACTTGCGGGTGTAGATAAAGGGCCGCGAACTTGGAAGTGTTCTCCTTGATGATTGAAAGGTTCTATTGCTTTTGAATCAATCAGTTGATTGTGTTTACGATCGTGTTTGAAATCATTGGTTTGCCATGACTCGAAGAGATGATTCATGACTTCCGCAAATTCATCTGCTTTTTGGTATCGTGCTGTATGATCAGGCAGACCTTCCATACTGTGATTTTGTGCTTCAATATCCGTCATAGATGTGACTAAATTCCAACCGACACGACCGCCAGTGATATGGTCCAAACTTAATAGCTGACGTGCAGCCGTATAAGGGTTAGAAAATGTGCTGGAAATCGTTGAGACTAACCCGACATGTTTTGTGACCTGCGAAATTGCAGTTAAATTGACAATAGGGTCAAACCAGAACGCAGGCATCGTGGTGTCATTATTTGCGGGGAAGGATTGGTTATCCGCGAAAAACACCGCGTCAAAATAGCCGCGTTCTGCGATTTGAGCTAAATCTTGATAATACTCGATGGTGCCGATACGTTCGACACTTGAATCAGGCATCAGCCATGCGGCTTGATGATGGCCGCATCCATATAATAAAACGCCAATGTGCAGTTGTTTTTCTTTCTGCGTAGGCATGTTATTCACCTCGTGTTTAATATTGTTACTTAGTTCATTGTTAATCCGCCGTCAACAGTGATGTTTTGGCCTGTAATACCGTCTGCTTGTTCTGAAACAAGATAAGCCACCATGTTTGCGACATCTTGCGGTGTTGTCACCTTACGTAGTGGTGTACTTTGCGCAATCAAGTCAAAGACTTCAGGTGTAGTAACTGAGCTAGCGTCCGTTGTTTTAAGTAATCCGCCTGAAACAACATTCGCATTAATACCATATTGGCCAAGCTCTGCTGCAATGTTACGTGTGAAACCAATTAATGCAGCTTTCGCTGTTGTATATTCATGATAAGGAACAACAGGATTTTGGTATAAATTTGTGCCGATAGATACAACACTGCCACGTTGATTTTCAATAAATTGAGGTACCACACTTTGTACAACGTTGAATGCAGCTTTTAATGTGCCATCGATTTGATTTTGATAATCTGACCAGTCCATATCTTTAAATGATTTTTGTGTTGTCGGATCAAATTTGAAACCGATCAATGCGTTGTTCACTACACCATCAATACGACCGAATGTTTCTGTTCCTTCTTTGACTAAACGTTCTACTGCATCACGGTCAGTAACGTCTGCTTGAATTGCGACAGCACGGTTATTATCAATTTCTTGAGCCAATGCTTCGGCAGCTTCCTTACTTTGGTTGTAGTTAATAATAACGTTAAAACCTTGTTCGCCTAATGTACGGCTGATTACAGCACCTAAGCCACGTCCGCCGCCTGTTACTAAAATTGTTCTTGCCATTTAAATCGCCCCTTTAGTTAAATTAAGACATAAAAAAACACACAACCTATCTAGAGCTGTGCGTATCAGAGCGAGTTGAAAGTATAGCCTCAGACATTCTTAGCCATACTTTCTTAGTTATGTACTCACACTTTCCTACGCTAGTTTCAGCTAGATCAGGTTCAAAGGGTCTGAAGCCATGCTTCATCTCAGTTATAAAACGCCCCTAGTGCATTTATATTTGTCATTAACCTTAATCTATCGACTTTCTAGAAGTAAGTCAAGGAAGGGCAATGAGAAAGGATTTAGTGAAAAAATAACAGCATACATGTTATGATAAACAAGAATACAAATAACAGGGTCTCCCTACAGAATTGGAGTGAGTTATATGTTCTGGTTAGGTATGTCATTCCCTTTATTAGCCATTATTTTCATTGTCTTCTCTGTGCGTGAAGAAAAGAAACGTAAATTGAAAAAACAAGAAAAAGAAGCTAGATGGGAAGCACAAAAACAACAAGAAGCGAAAGCTAAAGAAGAACAAGCGGCTAAAACTCAAGAAACTGAAAATCAACAACCACAAGATGTTAAAGCACTTGAACAACAACAAGAACATCGAGAAGTAACAGCTGAAGAAGAAGCACAACGTGTTGAAGCAAAAGCAGCCGCGAATGCACCACACGAAGAAGATAAACCTTCTTCATAATTGAATCATGATGAATTGAAAGCTGACCGAAAGTATAACCGGTCAGCTTTTTCATTACGTTTCTATTTACTTCAAATACACAACGATACTAAATTTTCCCGACTAATGATTCAGAAATAGGCTATACTATATAAAATAAGAAAATTCAGATAATTAATAGTAGGAAAGAGGAATGTGTATGACAGAAAATACAAAGGAAAATTCAAAAGATTCATCTTCAAAATTCCAGTTAAAAACACCTCATACGTATGCATTGTTAATGATGATTATCGCCATTGCTTGCGTCTTGACGTATATTATTCCAGCAGGGGAATATAAACGCGTAGATAAAGGGGGACAAACGTTAGTAGTCCCAGGTTCATATCATAGTATTGAACAACACGGGGTGTCATTTTTAGATTTATTCCGTGCAGTACCTGAAGGTTTACTGACAGGAGGAGAAATTGTCTTTTATATCTTTTTAGTTGGTGGTGCTTTCGGTATTGTACATAGAACAGGCGCATTTGAAAACGGGATTAACCAAGCGATTAAAACATTAGGTTCTTCGCGCATCTTAATGATTCCATTAACTATGATTGTGTTCTCTATTTTAGGCTTTTCAATTGGTTTAGCAGAAGAAACCATTATCTTTGTGCCGATCGGTGTAATTATTGCGAGAACCCTAGGTTATGATGCGATGACAGGAGCCGCGATGGTGATTTTAGGTGCCGCAAGTGGATTTATTGGAGGTATGTTGAATCCATTTACAGTCGGTGTTGCGCAAACCGTTGCTGAACTTCCTATGTTCTCAGGTTGGGGGTTACGTTCCATCATTTATATATTCATTCTAGTCGCAGCGATCGGGTCGGTAATGTTTTATGCTAGAAAAGTGAAACGTAATCCAAAGAAAAGTGTCGTTTATGCTTTAGAACAAGAAGAAGGTCAAAGTCATAAAGCTATAGAATATGAACGTTTTACCAAACGTCAAGCCTTCGCATTAAGTATTATTGCGTTAACTATTGTGTTTAATGTCTATGGTATCTTTCGTTATGAATGGTCTTTTAATCAAATGAGCGCAAACTTTGTTTTGGCAGGTTTGCTTGCAGGGTTTGTCAGTGACTTAGGTATGAATGGTACCTTTGATGCTTTTATTGAAGGAATGAAAGACATTTTATTTGGCGCAATGATTGTCGGTTTTGCGAAAGGCATTGTCGTTATTTTAGAACAAGGTAAAATTATTGATTCTATTATTCATGGAATGACTACACTACTTAATGATGTCCCATCGTCTATTGTGATTATTGTGATGTTTATCTTCCAATTTTTCCTTAACTTCTTCATTCCATCTGGTTCAGGACAAGCCTTGACTACAATGCCTTTGATGGTGCCGATTTCAGACTTGCTGGATATTAATCGTCAACTTACAGTGCTTGCTTTCCAATATGGTGATTCCATCAGCAATGTGCTGTTTCCGACTTCTGCCATTTTAATGGGTGCACTCGCAGTTGCGAAAATTTCATACGTACAGTGGTTGAAATTCGCTTGGAAATTGATTCTGCTGTGGGTTATTATTTGTGCAATTGCCATGTCCATTGCATTGCTTGTCGGCTATTAGGGAATACTAACTCTGTTCAAAGATAAAACATGAGGAGGAAGTGTCCTTGAATCAACACGAGAAAGAGAAATTATGGCGTGAATATAAATATGAAGTCATGTGGCATAGCCAAGCACACTATAACCAAATCAGATCAGTCATGAAAGATAATGTAGAAGGTGAGGTATTACAACGGTTGATTGATGAAGCATTAGCCCTCCCTCCGTCTAAAGGTGCCGTCATCAATACGTTTGATCATATGTGGGGCTATTTTAAGAAAGAAGCGAATGATACTGAAAAAAATCGACATCAAACATTGAAAGCGGACTTCGAATCAGGAAAAACAACATCTGATGAGCTCTTGTCATTTATCTATACACTTGCGACTAAATATCAAAGTAAGTACTTATTAAATTCTTCAATTTTGAAGAATGCATGACAGAAAATCAGAAGTATTAAAAAATTTGAGGAAAGTGGTAGGTTATTAAATGACTTTTATCTGATTTTCGCTTAACATGTAACACAAGTTTCAAATTAAATCAGATTTTGGTTAACTGAATAACTTAACTTATTATTAAAATTTCAAATAGAGGGTAATTGACTCTAGTAGGAATAATGACAGCAAGGTGTGAAATGTTATGGAACAATTAATAAATGATGATTACGAATACTGCAGAAAGATAATGGAAGAGTACTCAAAGACCTTCTCTTATGCGTTTAATAGTCTGCCTGAACAAGAACGTAAAGCAGTTTGGGCGATTTACGCAGTATGTCGTATGATAGATGACAGTATAGATGAATATGAAGATCCAAAACGCTTAGATGCGATTCGTGAAGATTTAGAACACATCTACGATGGAGATTCTGAAAATGTGAACTTTAATAGTAACGCATCTGTGATGCGCGCGTTTCGTCATACACTAAAATCTTATCCTGTTCCATTACATGCCTTTAAAACATTAATGGATTACGTGGAAAGCGATTTGACTATGACAGCATTAGAAACAGATGAAGAGCTAGAAGCCTATTGTTACGGCGTGGCAGGTACGATTGGTGAATTACTGACACCTGTACTTGCTTATGAACAATATTATGAGACAGCAGATAAAATCGGTATAGAACTTGGTAAAGCCCTACAAATCACAAATATTTTACGTGATGTCGGTGAAGACTTTGAAAATAACCGTATCTATTTAAGCGCAAATCGCTTAAAAGAATATAATGTTGATTTAAAAGCAGTATATGAAGACGGTGTGACACAAAATTATATTGATTTATGGGAAAGTTACGCCAAAGATGCGGATGCTATGTATCATAATGCATTAAGTCATTTAGATTACTTCCACGAAGATGCACGCCCCATTATTGAAGTTGCAGCTCAAGCGTATCGTGAAATCCTTGAAGTTGTACGTAAAAAGCATTATTCATTGCACCAACGTGCATATGTCAGTCGCTTGAAAAAAGGTCAAATTTACCGTCGTGTCATGAAATCATACAAATAACTTTAAACTTAAAACAATAAACTATAAACAAAACCAGCATGTGATGTTTCAAACAGGCATGCTGGTTTTGTCATGTTTATAGCTTAATTAAATTCTACATATTGCGGTCCATCTTCTGAATCGCTATTCATTAATTTAATAGATCTTGGAATAGCTCTAATGACACAAAGTTTAGGGTCTTCTTTAGAATCAAAGAACGATTTATCTTGTTCGTCCCAAATCCAATCTAATACATCTGGATCTTCAGTGACTTCTAAGTCTGCATAGATTTCTAAGAAACTATGGTTTTTCGTATCATCATAGCCTAATAAAATATGAGCAACAGGATTTTGTTCGATTTCTTCAATCTTTACTGAGTCTGTACTAGTTTTCGTATATAAATCAAATTCTTGGTCATAGAAAATCATATATCGGCTATCTGGCTTATTGTCATAGGAAGTTGAAAGTACACCAATACGTGATGCTTTCATAATATCTTTAATCTTTTTTAAGACAACTTGTCTATCCATAGTATTCACCTCTTTTTTTATATTTACCCGTATGCGTTGGCAATAAAAGTTGTGTCAGGTATAACTCATCCTTTATGCATATTGTAAATGTCGCTATAATGAAGATGAAAAAAGAAGGAGGCATCATGGAATGGTACGAAAAATTGTGATTGCACCAGATTCATTTAAAGAAACTTTAACAGCGGCTGAAGCGGCACAAGCCATAGAATTAGGACTACAGGAAGTCTTGCCTGAAACGGTCATCTATGACAAAGTACCGATGGCTGATGTCGGTGAAGGGACGATGCAGTCGCTCCATGATGCCTTAGGCGGAACCATGAAACCTGTAAAAGCGACAGACGCTTTAGGCCGAATTATTGATGCACAATATTCATATGTTGAACAAAGTAAAACGGCTATTATTGAACTCGCAGAAGCTTCTGGTTTAGAAACAATCGAACTCAAACATCGTAATCCGCTTGTGACTTCTACATACGGTACAGGGCAATTGATTTTAAGCGCACTAAATCAAGGTGCACGAAAAATTATCCTCGGTATTGGCGGAAGTGCGACCAATGATGGCGGAACAGGTATGATGAAAGCACTTGGCGTAAAATTCCTTGATGAGAAAGGTGACAACTTACCTGAAGGTGGTGCCGCTCTAATCAACCTTGCGCAAATTAATATTTCTAATTTAGACAAACGGCTGAAAAACGTAACTTTTGAAGTAGTCTGTGATGTTGATAACCCATTACTTGGACCCGCAGGTGCTACTCATACGTACGCTAAACAAAAAGGCGCTTCACCAAAAGATATTGAACAACTCGAACAAGCTTTAACACATTACAATCAAGTGTTAACAGAAACTTTTCAACATGATTATTCAACTGTACCAGGTGCGGGGGCTGCAGGTGGTACAGGTATTGCGTTAGTTGCTTTTTTAGCTGCAGAACTTTCTCGAGGTATCGATATTGTTTTACATGAAACACAGTTAAAAGCACGTCTGAAAGATGCTGATATTTGTATTACCGGTGAAGGTAAAATCGATCGACAGACAATTTATGGGAAAACGCCGATTGGTGTTGCGAAAACAGCTCAACAATTTAACATACCTGTTATTGCGTTATGCGGCGTAACTGGAGAAGGCTATGAAGCTGTTAAAACACATGGGATTGATCACGTCTTCAGTGTGACTGGCCTAGATGACAGACCACCAAACAACCATGCTTCAATCAGTAAAGCAGAAGCACTTGCACATCCATTTCGTTATTTAAAAGCACTCGCACAAGATGCGGCACATAGATTAGAATTAGGGAAGAACGTCTAAATAGTTAGACGTTCTTTTTTTCTTCAAAAAATCAACTTCATTTTTGGTAGTTAATACTATAGCGTTCATTGCTTAGGATGTTTAAAACGTCCAACTATCCAAGCAATCAATGCTAATAACATTACACAAATAAAAAGAACGATATTGATATAACTTTTTATTATCTGATCAGGATTAAACAAGCTATTAAGTAACAATATTCCTGTAAGTATGATTAATAGATATTGAACGATGACATAGCGTTTCTTCATATTCAATCAGCACCTCTCTCTTTATATGCGTGATCAACTTTAAAATTAGAATAACATAAAATTGTTAAAATATGATTAAATAATTGAAGCGAGTGTGTAATGAATCATCTACCTTGTTTGAGTCATTTGAAATGAAGTCGATTTAAGTAAACATTATGAAAGCTTGTATATTTAAGAGTGAAATGAAAAAGAGAAAAAATGTGTATTTTATTGTTGACAATCATCAACAATGGGTTTAATATTAGAAAACGTACACAGGGTGTACCATTTAAAATAACAAATCAATAATGGAAAATAAATGCGTAAAAGTGTTGGGGTATCAAGCTTTTACGTTTTAAAAAGTATTATAGTACATAGGGTGTACTATAAAGGAGAAGGAGTTACTTATGTTTAATGAGTTTAAATTTATCAAAAATAATAAGATGTTAATTGTTGCGTTAATTGCGATTGGTTTATTACCTCTGATTTATGTAGCATTATTTGTGGGGTCAATTTGGAATCCATATGATAAGACAGACCAATTGAAAATATCTATTGTTAATGAAGATAAAGCAGCAACACTTCAAGGCAAGAAAATCAATATTGGAGACGAAGTCGTATCGAAACTTAAAGATAATAAAAAATTCGATTTCCAAGAAGTATCTAAAGACACAGCGAAAAAACAATTAAAGAACGGCAAAGCTATCGGAACAATTATTATTCCAGAAGATGCATCTAAAAATGCAACAACATTATTAAATAAAAATCCAAAGAAAATTGAGTTAGAAACACAAGTGAACCCAGGTTCAAGTTATACAGGCAGTCAAGCGGCACAAAAAGCGATTGATACTGTAACCAAATCGATTCGCAATACAGTGCGTGCAGAATACTTAGATGAATTATTTGCGGCTAATAAACAATCTAAACAAGGTTATACAGATACATCGAAGGCTTTAGGACAAATGTCTCAAGCAGAAGGGCAATTAATTAATGGTAATGAACAGGTGACTGCAGGTTTAAAACAAATGGCACCTATGGCAGGCGCACAAGGTGAACAGTTAGTTCAAGGTAATGAACAAGTGACACAAGGCTTACAACAGCTTCAACAAAATAATGAACAACTTAAACAAAAAATTGATCAAGCAGTAGAAAAACAAACGAATGTCCATTTTGAAAATGAAAATGAACAAGCATTGAATGATATTGAGAAAGTAACAGAAAACAATATTACTAAAGCAGATTACTATGGCGAAACAGTTTTACCTTATATGGCAAGTGTAGGTTTATTTGTAGGTGCTGTATCTTTTGCGGCAATTTATCCATTAACTAAAACATTACGTCAAGATGTCGCACCATGGAAACAATGGTTAGGTAAAGTGTTCTTATATGTCTTACAAGGTTCATTCAGTGCCATCATGTTAAGTCTATGGGTGAAATTCGGACTCGGTTTAGATATTGAAAACATAGGTAAGTTCTTAACAGTCATGTTCTTATGGGCAATTGCGGCAATCGCAGTAACTTCTTTACTCGTATTATTATTAGATCGTGTCGGTTTATTCTTAGCGATGTTATTGTTAGTACTGCAATTAAGCTCAAGTGAAGGAATGTTCCCGATTGAAATGTCAGCCGCATTCTTCCGATTCATCCACCCATTCTCACCGATATCTTACGCGATTCAAGGTTTCCGTGAAGCCATCTTTACGAATGCAGGCCACTTTACTTTCGGTTTTGTAGCCGCAATCCTTACTGGTATTGCGTTAGGTGCGATGTTGATTCAATATCTAGTATTAATCTGGTTTAACAAACGTGGCAAACCACTATTCCAAATGAAATTCAACTAATGATAAAATGTGAGTGAAGCGCAATAAGTTGGAGGGACAATCATGAATGACGAAATGAAAGAAGCATTAACTAGATTTGATTTGAGTTTAATGAATATCAATAAATACATTTCAGATATGCTTCAAGAAACAGGATTGAAACATATGATTTCACGAGAGCAATTAGAAGCTTTAATTATGATCCGTTCTCATCGCAGATTAACGATTAATGAACTTGCTGACTTACAAGATATCTTTAAAACTGCAGCTTCTAAACGTATTCATAAACTAGAAAAAATGGGACTGGTACAACAAGCAGCTTCAGATAATAAGCGTATTAAATTAATGGAAATGACTGATGAGGGCATTCAATTTTTAGAAGAAGTCAAAGAAAAAATGGCTTGGATTGTCAGTGAATGTTTAAAAGGACATTTCAGTACTGAGGAAATTGTACAGTTTGTAGATAAACTTCAAGCCATTGAACAAACATTGAAACAACGTTAAATGAATAACGTAAGGTTAAGCACCGCTACACGATAGAGAGTGAAGCGGTGCTTTTATTTACGCTCAATGCATAGTCAACGTGGGGAGGCGGGTATAGAAGGATAACATTCATGTAAGAGATAAACGTTATAAGTACGAAGGAGTTGGAAAATATGTCAGAAACAATGAAGGCTATGGCTGTTCAAAAGTATGGGAAACAACCTGTTGAGATGATTGATTTACCTGTACCAGAGCCTGGTCCAGAAGAGGTCCTAGTACGTGTGAAAGCTGCTAGTGTGAATCCAGTAGATTTTAAAACACGTGATGGTGATTTAAAAGCAGTCGTGAAACATAAATTTCCGCTAGTACTCGGTAATGATTTGGCAGGCGTTGTGGAGAAAGTAGGGAAAGACGTTAGAAACTTTAAAGTCGGAGATAAGGTATACGGCCGACCTGGCAAAAATAATATGGGAACTTTTGCGCAGTATTTTGCGATTAATCAGTATGATATTGCGTTGATGCCGAAGAACTTAGATTTTGTGGAAGCGGCGAGTATTCCGTTAGTTGGTTTAACGAGCTATCAGGCTTTCCATGAAATCATGCATCTTAAAGCAGGAGATAAAGTGTTGGTTGAAGCGGGTTCAGGCGGTATTGGTACCTTTGCGATTCAATTAGGCCGTGTGATGGGCTTGCATGTCGCGACGACTGTCAGTGAAAAAGGTGAATCCTTAGTTCGATCACTCGGCGCAGATGAAATTATTAATTATAAACAACAAAATTTCTGGGATGTCTTATCTAATTATGATGGGGTCTTTGATACGTTAGGTGGCAAAAACTTAGAAAAAGCCTTTACGATATTAAAACCAGGTGGCTCTATCGCATCATTAGTCGGACCGCCGACTATGAAATTCGCAGATACTTGGCATTTAAATTTAGCAAAACGTGCAGGTATTTGGTATTTGTCTCGTCATATTCGTAAGCTTGCGAAAGCACATCATGTGTATTATGAATTCTTCTTAATGCATCCGAGTGATGCGCAATTACGTACAATTACGAACCTTATTGAAGAAGGCGAAATCAAACCTGTCATTGATAAGGTCTATCCATTCCATGATACGCAACGTGCACTCGATTATTCAGAACAAGGTCATGCGAAAGGTAAGATCGTGATTAAAGTAGAAGATTAATTGATAGATAACTCAATAACAAAAGGAGCATCCATTAAGGTGCTCCTTTTGTGTATACATATAGAATATTTAAATCAATCATAGCTCACTACATTAATAATAAACCGATAATAATCGCGATACTTGCGGTTCCGTTATTTAACGCATGGACCATATAGCTGTCCCAAAGATTGCGACGGCGTTGATAAGCAAGATAGAAACAAGCACCCATTCCCATATAAAGTAAGAAACCTACGATGTTGGTGCTGGCATGGTTGATTGAAAAAATAGCTGAAGAAATCAGCATCGGCAACCAGAATGAGAATCTAGAGAAAATCGTTTCTTTGAAAATACCTCTGAAGGTGATTTCTTCTAAAAATGGTCCGACAAATGTAAGATGGAACACGAATAAGATGAGTGCGATCACAATCATCGGATTTGTGAAGTCCTGTAGATGTTGAACTTGTTTTAACAGTAATTCATCATTTTCTGAACCTTGTTCACCAAAAACCACTGCCATGACGACAACACATAGTGCAGTCCAAATACGTGTGGCGATGAAATATAGAATATTCCAGGCAATGTCTACAAATCCAAGGGGTTTTAAACTTTCATAACCTTTTTTACGGTAATACCAGACGAGTAACCAGATAACTAGTGCTGACCAAATGACGTAGCCTACAATAATACCTGCGAATGCGAGCGGATTACCATGGGGATTCATAGCGACAAATCCGATTAAAAACATTGCGACAAGTGTTGGTGTCGTACATAAAAACATAAAGACAATCCATAAGATAATGTTGAGCCAACGTCTGCCTTTTGGACGTATGTTGTCAGGATGAGATCGCTTTGATTTTTTTCTGTTTGGTTCATGTGTTTCGTTAGGTGTTATGTAATGTTCAGGGTTGGTTGATTCATCGGTGTAGTAAATATAATCGTCATTTTGTTTAGACATGATGTGACTCCTCTCCTCATTTTAGAGTTCATAATTTCAGTCTATCATACGTTATTAAAAGACAGTGCATTATATCGTAAGTGATGTGATTTCATTCCTAATTGTTAAGTGCGTTATATTGCGTGTTGACAGTGAGAATGAATATCACTTATCATAAAAGTGTAACAAGTTACGCTTATTCGTTTTAAGCAAATAATTCATAAACATAATGTTTTAGTTTTTGTGTGAGATAGTTTAAGATAAATAAGTAAATCATTACGTCTTAAGTCATCAGATGACCGGACATTTAATTTGAGGAAGGTGGTTAAGAAATGAGTCAAGCAGAATCAAAAAACGTTATTTTGATTGGTGCAGGGGTATTAAGCACCACTTTTGGTTCATTTTTAAAAGAAATTCAACCTGACTGGAACATCAAGTTATTTGAACGCTTAGATGGTCCTGGGTTGGAAAGTTCTTATGATACAAGTAATGCTGGCACTGGGCATGCGGCATTATGTGAGTTGAACTATACGGTTGAACAACCAGATGGTTCAATTGATGTGGAAAAAGCGAAAGAAATTAATGAACAGTTTGAGATTTCAAAACAGTTCTGGTCACATTTAGTGAAAACGAATGCGATTGAAAACCCACGTGAGTTCATCACGCCATTACCACACATCAGTTTCGTTCAAGGTGTGAAAAATGTTCAATTCTTGAAGAAACGTTATGAAGCATTGAAAAATTTACCGATGTTCTCTGACATTGAGTACACTGAAGATCGTGATAAACTTGCGCAATGGATGCCTTTAATGATGGAAGGCCGTTCTCCACACTTAGCGATTGCGGCAAGTAAGATTGATAAAGGAACAGACGTTAACTTTGGTGAGTTAACACGTAAATTAGCTTCAAACTTAGAAACACATGACAATGCAGAACTTTTCTATCGTCATGAAGTCGTTGGCTTCCAACAACGTGCTGATAAGAAATGGGAAGTAGAAGTACGTAACTTAGATACTGACAATGTTGAAACACATGTGGCAGACTATATCTTTATCGGTGCTGGTGGTGCCGCAATCCCATTACTTCAAAAAACACGTATTGAAGAAAGTAAAAACTTAGGCGGTTTCCCAATCAGTGGTGCATTCTTAGTGTGTAATAAACCGGAAATCGTACAACAACACGATGCGAAAGTTTACGGTAAAGAGCCGCCAGGCACACCACCAATGACGGTACCGCATTTAGACCGTCGTTATATACGTGGAAAAGAAAGTCTATTATTTGGACCATTCGCAGCAATCGGACCTAAATTCTTGAAACACGGTTCAAACTTAGACTTATTCCGTTCATTGAATCGTGATAACTTATTAACAATGGCAGCTGCTGGGGTTAAAAACTTATCACTTGTTAAATATTCAATCCAACAAATGTTGATGAAAAAAGAAGACCGTATGAAAGAATTACGTCGTTTCGTACCAGATGCGAAAGACGAAGATTGGGATTTACACATTGCAGGTAAACGTGTTCAAGTAATCAAAGATACACAAGAACATGGTCGCGGCTTTATCCAATTCGGTACAGAAGTCGTTCACTCTAAAGACCACACTGTAGTCGCAATGTTAGGTGAATCACCAGGGGCTTCAACTTCAGTATCAGTCGCATTAGAAATCATTGAACAAAACTTCCCTGACTACCTAGAACAATGGTCAGGCAAATTAAAAGAAATGATTCCATCTTATGGCGAATCATTAATTGAGGATACGAAGTTATTAAACAAAGTACGTAAAGCATCAGCGGATACTTTGAAATTAAATGAAAAATAAGCAATAACACAATAAAACAGTGCTTCCTTAAAGTAGGAGGTACTGCTTTTTTATACATAAGTATGGATTTCATAGTGGTATTGGATAGATAAGAGACAGACTGAGGTTTGTCTGAGGTGAGTAGAAGGGATGTCTAAAATTTATTGGCAGCACATTGTTGGAATTGTGTAGATTCCAGTTGGAATAAGCATAAGAAAACCATGTTTCATAACTGAGATGAAACATGGTTTTCCTATACCATTTATATATTTCATTTGATTAATACTCTAATAGAGTAAAGTAGATGTGTAGACTAAATAAGTTTCAAATGCTTTTGCTTAAGTTGTATGAAGGTGTTCAATTGATTCAGTAGAATATGTGACAGTAAATTCTGGATGATATTTATTGATATAGTATTTTGTTGCGCGTTCATGATCATTATTTTGATAGCTGTGTAAAAATGAAATCACAATTGCTTCTACGCCTTCAGTTTTAAAGTTGCGTATAATGTCTTCTACTTCATCGAAATCAAGACCATTAAGAATCTTGCCTTCATAGTTAATATGTTCTGAAACTTCTCTTCTTAAGTGACGTTGTATGAGAGGGATTGATTGTTGTAGCTGTGTGTTAAATAACTCTGGTTGAATGTCGCAAGCAGTTTTTAAAATTTTTCGGACACCTTCTGTAAGAATGATGCCTGTTTTAACACGCTTATTTTTTGTTAATGCCTGAACAGCTGTTGCTGTATGATTGATAAACTCTCGGATGGCTTCTAAATGTAGTTGGCTTTGGTTAAGTAGTTTAACTATATCTTGATCACAGTGCTTTAATGTGTCTCTTGTCTTTCCTAAAATTAAATCTCTGTTATTATTTGATGCGTCTGATTCTGTTCTGGTGTCGCCTATACTTTTGGCTGTGCGCATAATAATAATGCTCCTTTCAGTTTTAGAAGTTCATCTATTTTAGGTACTACAACACATGATACTGTCATAAAAGATGTTGAGTTACTTTTGAGATAGTAAGTAACCATCTATTACTGTGCAATGCTCAATGACAGTATTTGTGTAATCCGGTTATATATTACCACAGTGTAAAATATTTTCAATTAGAATTCTGAATATTACAATTACTTTAAGTTTGTTAAGGGTTGAAATGAGGGCATTTTAGAAGGATAAATAAATTATATTAGAATTTGATTACAACTAGAAAACGCTGTCAAACGAAAAATTTTTGAAAATTTTTTAGATTTCGCTGTAACCGTTGGTATTTAAGTGACGAACGCAGATAAAAAAATGTCTAAAATGGGCGAGAAAGTGGCTTTTTTGCCGACTTAAATTTGCGTAAAAATATCATTGTGTTAAGCTAAGAAACATCTTTGTTAAAAAGTTAAAAGCAATTTTTTGCAAGGGATAAAGGATTTCAGGTTAATATTTTAGTTAACTCAAATGTTCTTAATCTAAAAAGTAGGGTATATGAAAATATCTTAGTTAAAAAAAGCGGTATAAATACTATTTGATACAACGTTACATAAACAAAGGCATTTGCTTACGAAACTTGGGAGAATTGTTTTAGCTGCTTTTTTGAATAGATTAAGTACTTCATTAGGGGTAAGTATGTGGGGACATACTTTTAGAAGTTGTGCGCAATGAGTTAATTAAAATAAGATTTCAGGGTGAATGGGGAGTTATTCAAAGTCATCTTGGCTTTGTAACTTTGATTTAGATTCTGAACCTTGTCATTGCTATGCCTAAGAACGATCCGTACATTTTATTCCAAATAATTTGAAAGGATGTTTATTTTAGACATGTTTACTTTAGGAGCAACACTGAGACAACAGGTACACCCAGACTGGCAAACGTATATCATGATTGCTTTGTATTTCTTAATCTTATTAGTCATCGGCTACTATGGTTATAAGAAAGCAACAGGAAATGTCAGTGAATACATGCTGGGCGGCCGTAGCATTGGGCCATACGTAACAGCACTCTCTGCAGGGGCATCCGACATGAGTGGTTGGATGATCATGGGACTACCCGGTGAGGTCTATACTACTGGACTTTCAGCTGCGTGGCTTGCGATTGGTTTAACACTTGGTGCATATATCAACTACTTCGTAGTAGCGCCGAGATTACGTGTATATACAGAACAAGCTGGTGATGCAATTACGTTGCCAGACTTCTTCAAGAATCGTCTTGCTGACCATTCTAACTTGATTAAAATTATTTCAGGAGGCATTATCGTCGTATTCTTTACCCTATACACACATGCGGGTATGGTATCAGGCGGTAAACTCTTCGACAGTGCATTCGGATTGGATTATCGTTTAGGATTAATCTTAATTTCAGTTATCGTTATCGCGTATACATTCTTTGGTGGATACTTGGCAGTATCACTGACTGACTTCTTCCAAGGTGTGATTATGCTGATTGCGATGATTATGGTTCCGATTGTCGCATTACTTAAATTAAATGGATTAGACACATTCAATACAGTAACAGATTTAAAACCGACAAACTTAGATTTATTCAAAGGGACAACAATTGTCGGAATTATCTCATTCTTCGCATGGGGCTTAGGTTACTTCGGTCAACCTCATATCATCGTGCGTTTCATGAGTATTAAAACTGTTAAACAATTAAGAACAGCACGTCGTTTTGGTATCGGCTGGATGGCTGTCAGCTTAATTGGTGCAGTATTCGTTGGCTTAATCGGTATCGCGTTTATTCAAGATAAAGGCGTTGAATTAAAAGACCCAGAAACATTATTTATTTTAATGAGTCAAATTTTATTCCACCCATTAGTCGGCGGTTTCTTACTCGCTGCAATCTTGGCTGCGATTATGAGTACAATTTCTTCTCAATTACTTGTAACATCAAGTTCATTGACTGAAGACTTCTACAAATTAATCCGTGGTGAAGAAGCTGCTAAGAAACATCAAAAAGAATTCTTATTAGTAGGTCGTTTATCAGTATTAGTTGTTGCGATTATTTCTATCGCAATTGCTTGGTCACCAAACGACACAATTTTAAACCTAGTAGGTAATGCATGGGCAGGTTTCGGTGCCGCATTCGGTCCACTTGTTGTAATGTCACTTTACTGGAAAGGTTTAAGTCGTACAGGTGCTATCAGTGGTATGATCGCTGGTGCAGTTGTTGTAATTCTGTGGATTGTCTTCGCAAAACCATTAGGTGAAACAAATGACTTCTTCAACTTATATGAAATCATCCCTGGTGTGATTGCCAGTGTGTTAGTGACAATCATTGTTTCTAAATTCACGAAGAAACCGGATATAGACGTTTCAGGTGATATCGACCGTGTTAAAGCGGTAGTTAAAAAAGAAATGAGCTAAGTTACTATCATGCTTTAACTAGGATATGAAAGAACACTAATAATCTAATTGAATAGTAGAGAGATAGAGAAGCCTCTGAAGTGGCACACAAGTCACTTCAGAGGCTTTATTTTTTGAGGCTCTCTGTCAAATAGGACTGGTGAGCAAAAA
>NZ_KV808443.1:0-1039 GCF_001812305.1 Staphylococcus sp. HMSC056G08 | reverse complement strand
AGGCAACCGTCAGTAACAGTTAACCTCAAGTACACTCCGCATATGAGTACCGCAAATACGGTTTAATAAAATCAAGATTAAGAGCTAAGTTAAATTCTGTAATCTAACAATTGATTTGTTGTTTACAAACCCTAACTGGTTAATCTTCGATTCTTCACTTCCAACTATTTTTTTGATTGAATTTGTAATTTTCCTTATTTGATATTTATCATTAATTTGCTTTACAAAATGATGTATTATGAATATTATTACCGATAATCTGTTTGAGTAGTTTCCGTCTTTAAATTGAAAAACATCATTTTTCCAATCATTATGAATCATCGGGGCAGTGGTCAATTTTATATCAATAATATTTGAATTATGAGCGCATATATTCCTTATAAAATTAAGACATTTTAACCATGAAACCAATTGCTTATTACTGCATTTATAATAATCTGAAATTTTCTGTAAATTCTTTTTTGACATTAAAGTTAATAGGTTAACTATGTCTCCAAACATTAAAACATCAGTCATTAGCCAAACACTAGGTAATCTTTCTTGATTAAAATTCTTTTTTTCTCTAATTTCATGATTTCTTGATAACTTTGTTTTCTTAGCTAACTCTTTTTTAAATTTGTTTTCTTGATAATTTAAATAATGTTTACAGTATTCGTTTTTATTACACCACTTTGAAAAATCAAGATAACCAAAAGCTCCGTAGGTTTCTCCCAAAACATAAGATATTCTTGTCTTCAAAGATACTTCTATTTTTTCTATTGCATGTAGTAATCCCATTCTTAAATTTTTGTCTTGATAATATCTAGTGATGACATCGTCAAACTTAATTCCATGATAAACTCTAACATTGTTACCAAATTTATCTTTAGTCACTTTAGATAAAGGATAAGCGAATTCTTTCAGTTTGTAATATCCTATGTTTTCTAACTTTTTAATAGCATTATCAATATTGTTTATGATCATGCCTCTTTCTATTAATAAATTCGCTTGTTCTTGAAAGTTCAAAGGTTTAGGTTTCATTTTTTCACCTCAAAAAAAA
>NZ_KV808442.1:0-1068 GCF_001812305.1 Staphylococcus sp. HMSC056G08 | reverse complement strand
TAGGAGCAACGCTATTGATTTCTATATTTTTCAAAAACAGCTTTATCAATTATTCGAGTAACTGTTCTACAATTTCATTAACAATTAATGCTGTATCATCTTTAAGGGAGGTAAAGTCAGTCGTTAATGGTGATGATAGTTGAGACATGTTATATATTTTATACATAAAGTTCCTTCAATGATTGGGTTTTTGGTAATTCTTTAATATACGTGAGGACTTTATTTTTTGAAATAGTATGAGTATTTTATATAAAAACCCAAGAAAAATCATTAAAGATTCTCCTTGGGTTTTTTTGAGATTGGATTTATGTTCCAGCCCCTTATCGTTCTTTTTAAATGACGAATTTAAATGATAATAGTATAGCAAAAATAACAAGAGAAAGAATGAAGTTGTCTCTTTTCTTTTCTAAGAGATATGAAGTAGTAATAGTTAGCAAACCTAATGTGACAAGAATATGATCGACTGAGTTTAAAACTATCATTCCATACAATGCTTGAAGTATATATTGAATGATTAAGATTGAAATACCTGATACTATCAAAAAAACGCTAATAAATTTAAGATATGAAATTGTTTCTTTTTTAATGTTTACTCCTCCTCCCTTTTACTTTCTTCAACTCATGGGTCAAAGTATCCAACAGTTGTTATATCATTAACTCAATTTAGATAAACATAACTATTTTGTTATTCTTTCACTAATAGATTAACTGTTCTAATAATAAAACCATTCAAACTAATACACTTTCTATTTTAATCCAGATTTGCTTTCGCTTAAAATATATATTATTAATCTAAAGTATTCTTTATTTTAATGGAAGCGATTTCTGTTCATCCTTGGTAGATTGATTTTTAGCAACATGGGGTTCAATTTTGGAATTAAATTATATTTTTAGTTCTGTTGCCAAAATCAACTTCGAAACAGATAAATGGTATTATATTAGTCAAAAAGAATAGCTGAATTTATGACAAGATGTAACGAGCAATGATGAAATTACACAAGTACAAGTTCAAAAAATCAAACAGAACAACAATAAAGAATTATACGAAATGGCGAAGTATTCTGGTAA
>NZ_KV808441.1:0-38711 GCF_001812305.1 Staphylococcus sp. HMSC056G08 | reverse complement strand
TATTAGAAGTCAGAACATTTATGTCCCGACCCCCAAGTACTACTCTGGTGGCGTACCAAAGTTATCTAGTTTTTCTACTTTTCCATCTTTATCAACTGAATAATTATACTGTGTATGTGTTTCTAAATTTCTAAAATTAACAGTCCATGTATGATCCAATGTGTAATCATCAACGAAATGTCTTTTAGGAGGCCCATTAAATTCATATTTTCGTGGATCTAGTTTATGTCCTATATATTCTTCTACCTTGTGTATTGCAACTTGACTATTCATGTTACCATCTGGTGTATATACATCACCAGGACTTAACTTTCTTCTTTGTTTATTATTTGAAGTAGCATTATCTGTTTCTTTAGAAGAAGATGCATTATCACTCTCTGGATTCCTCACTGATTCGCTTACTTTAACCAAACTTACGACCTTTTTAAAGTTTGGATTATGACCATATTGTTTGTATAAATCTTCTAAGTTATAGATATGAGTTCCACGTTCTTTTAAAATTTCATCATAAGTCTTAGGACTTTGACTACCTGCAATAATAATCTGGTTTCCTGTAAAACCAAATAGCTCAGCAAAGTTTTGCTTAGTTTCTTCAGGTTCATAAAATTTTACGTTTTGTGGCACATCTGTAATTCTTTCAGGTAACATTTTATTTAAATGATACTCTTGAATAGATTGTTTTGTTGCCTTATCGCCTAACATCTTACCAAGATCTACACCATGCGTATATCTTATATATGAATGATTCAATAACTCATCAGCTGATATCATATAGTTTGTTTTTTCTTGTGGTAAAAACATTGCTAAAGCTATTTTCTCATTAATTGTTAATTGGCTGACTGTCTTCTCTATTTGTTGCGCATCTTTGTTTGCTTCATTTTCTTTTTTGGAAGTTGATTTGTGTTCACTTTTTTTATTATCCGTTTTACTTTTTGCTTCTTGCTTTGCAGAATCATTTTGTTTTTCATTGTGACTGCATCCAGCTAATAAAAGGGTTAAAACTACTGCTGAAGTAAATAAATGCTGTAATTTCATAGATGTCTTAATTCTCCTTCACTTTCAATATCTCATCCTTTTCTATTATATACAAAAAGCTATTAGTTGTTCACTTTTTATTTAAGAAAATAAAAAAACCACTCGCAACGAGGCGAATGGTTGTTAACGTTTATATACTCTGATTTTAATTTCTAAATAATCATCGTGGTCGCGTTCTTTTTGTTCGACACGGATTCCACTTTGTTCGATAGTTTCAAAGCTGTTTTGTAGAGTTTCGCGTGCTTTCGTCAAATCTTTGGCGAATTGAAGCGGCACAGCTTTAACTTTTTCAGGTCCTACTTTGGCTTTGACTCTCGCTTCTGTTTGTTTCACGTTCAAGTGTTGATCAATAATAATTTGGACCATTTCTTCTTGTTCTTCGTGAGATAAACTTAACAAAGCACGTGCGTGACGTTCTGTAATCTTGCCTTCTGAAAGTTTCGTAAGCACTTTAGGAGCAAGTTTCAGTAAACGCAGTTTGTTTGCGATAAAGCTTTGGCTTTTACCGACACTTTGTGCTAATTCACTTTGTGTTGTGTCTCCAAGCTCTAACAGTTTCTGATAGGCTTCTGCTTCTTCAACTGCTGATAGATTCTCACGTTGAATATTTTCTATTAAAGCGACGACTGCTGTTTCTTCATCCGTCATATCACGAATAATCACATCTGCATAAGCCATATGAATACTGCTCATAGCTCTGAAGCGACGTTCCCCAGCTATGATTTCATACATTCCTTCTTCAATCGGTCGTACCACAATCGGTTGTAGCAATCCATGTTCTTGGATGGATTCCGCAAGTTCATTAATCTTGCTTTGATCAAAGACTTGTCTTGGTTGATAGCGGTTCGGCACAATCTTTTCAATTTGAATTGATTCAACATGATTATTGCGTTCATCTTCAGTAGCGCCTGTCATTTCTTCATCTTTATTTGTTAAACCGAATAGTTTAGAAAAAGGCTTTTTCATTCCGCAATCTCTCCCTCTAAATATAATTATATACTAATATTTATTTTTATTTTAGTAAAGGAGATTTGTTAGGCGTTCCGGCTTTTCTCGGATACTTTTTAGGCGTTTTACTACGCTTTTCAATGATAATAATTTGACGCTCACCTGCATCTTCAGGCAATTCAAAAGTTTCGATCGCTTCAACTCTGCCGCCGAAGACCCCAATCGCAAAGCGTGCTTCTTCTAACTCTTCTTCACCTTTAGAAGATTTCATCGCTACGAAATGACCGCCTGTTTTCACTAACGGCAAGCATAACTCACTTAACACTGTCAGACGTGCAACTGCACGTGCTGTCACAATGTCATAAGACTCCCGGTTGTCTCCACGGGTGTTCCCAAAGTTCTCTGCACGTTCATGTACAAAGCTGACACCTTGTAACCCTAAAGCATCGGCAAGATGATTTAGGAATTGGATACGTTTATTCAACGAATCTACAATTGTCACTTTCAGCTGTGGAAAGACAATTTTTAACGGGATACTTGGGAACCCAGCACCAGCACCTACATCACAGATGCTGAGTTCTTTTGTCATATCCACATAAAATGCGGCTGTAATTGAATCATAGAAGTGTTTCAAATATACTTCTGATTCATCTGTAATGCTTGTTAAGTTCATTTTTTCATTCCACTCTACAAGCATTTCATAATAAGTTTGAAACTGTTGTTTTTGTTGGTCGTTCAATGTAATGCCGTGTGTTTCTAGCTTGTCAGCCAACCATTCAACACTCATTTATTTCACCCTTTCAAGCTTACCTTGTTCTAGATAAATCAGTAAAATTGAAATATCAGCAGGGTTAACGCCTGAAATACGTGACGCTTGTGCAATGTTTAATGGTTTAACTTCTGCTAATTTTTCACGTGCTTCACTTGCTAAGCTGTCAATTTTACTATAGTCCAAGTCGTGTGGAATTTTCTTCTGTTCCATACGTTTTACTTTTTCTACTTGCTGTAATGATTTATTGATATAACCTTCATATTTCGTTTGAATTTCAACTTGTTCTTCAACGTCAGCTGGAATTTGATGTTCTTCTTCTAAGATATCAAGGATTGCTTGGTAATCCATTTCTGGACGACGTAGTAATTCAATCGCTAAGATACCGTCTTTTAATGGAGAACCGTTACGTGATTTAATCACAGATTGTGTGTGTTCATTCGGTTTAATACGAATGTTAGATAAACGATCAATTTCAGCTTGGATTTGATCACGTTTTTCATTGAAACGCGCGTAACGTTCTTCTGAAATCAAGCCTAATTCATGACCTAGGTCAGTCAAACGTAGGTCTGCATTATCGTGACGTAATAATAAACGATATTCTGCACGTGATGTTAAGAGACGGTATGGTTCATTCGTACCTTTTGTAATCAAGTCATCAATTAAGACACCAATATAAGCATCAGAACGACTTAATACTTTTTCGCCTGTGCCTAACACACGTCCTGCCGCATTGATACCAGCCATTAAACCTTGACCAGCCGCTTCTTCATAACCTGAAGTTCCGTTAATTTGACCTGCAGTGTATAAGTTTTTGATTTTCTTAGTTTCAAGTGTCGGCCATAATTGTGTCGGTACTAATGCATCATATTCAATCGCATAACCCGCACGCATCATATCTGCTTTTTCTAAGCCAGGAATCGTTTGAAGCATTTCACGTTGTACATGTTCTGGCAAGCTTGTTGAAAGACCTTGAACATATACTTCGTTCGTGTCACGACCTTCTGGTTCTAAGAATAATTGGTGACGTGGTTTATCGTGGAAACGCACGTATTTATCTTCAATAGATGGACAGTAACGTGGGCCTTTACCTTTAATCATACCTGAGTACATCGCTGACAGATGCAAGTTGTCATCAATCACTTGGTGTGTCTTATCATTTGTATAAGTTAACCAGCATGGTAATTGATCTAAGATATATTCAGTTGTATCGAAACTGAATGCACGTCCTACATCATCACCTGGTTGAATTTCTGTTTTATCATAATCAATCGTTTTTGAGTTTACACGTGGCGGTGTACCTGTTTTGAAACGTACGACTTCAAAACCAAGTTCACGTAAGTTATCCGCTAGTGTAATAGATGGTAATTGGTGATTAGGGCCACTTGAATATTTCAAGTTACCTAAAATAATTTCACCGCGTAAGAATGTACCTGTTGTGACGATAACGGCTTTTGAACGGTATTCTGTACCAATATTCGTACGCACACCTTTAATTTCGTCATCTTCAATAATTAATTCGTCTACCATTCCTTGCATGATATGCAAGTTTTCTTCATCTTCTAATACACGCTTCATTTCACGTTGGTATAAAGCTTTATCTGCTTGTGCACGTACTGCACGTACTGCAGGTCCTTTACCTGTATTCAACATACGCATTTGAATATGCGTTCTATCGATTGTTTTAGCCATTTGACCGCCGAGTGCGTCGATTTCACGAACAACAATCCCTTTAGCTGGTCCCCCTACTGATGGGTTACATGGCATAAAACCAACGTTATCTAAATTAATTGTCAGCATCAATGTGTTGGCGCCGCGTCGTGCAGAAGCAAGTCCTGCTTCAATACCGGCATGCCCAGCACCGATGACAATTACATCATAATCCAAAGCCATACTTTGTCCTCCTTTTTATTTTCCGAGACAGAACTGACTGAATAACTGGTCAATCAATTCGTCGCTTGCAGAAGCACCGATAATCTCTCCTAAAATCTCCCAAGTTCTAGTTAAATCAATTTGAACCATATCCATAGGAATACCAGCTTCTGCTGCATCTATTGCATCTTGTATCGAGTGACGTGCTTGTTTCAGCAATGAAATATGTCTTGAGTTTGAAACGTAAGTCATATCTTGGTTTTGAACTTCACCGCCGAAGAACAAGTCACGAATTTGTTCTTCTAATTGATCAATGCCTTCTTGTTTTAACATAGATGTTTCAATGACTGGCATATCTCCGACCATATCACGAACTTCATCTAAATCAAGATGTTGTTCTAAATCTGTTTTATTCACAATCACAATCGCATCTTCATTCTTGATGACTTCATATAATTTAACATCTTCTTCTGTTAATGCTTCATTGTAGTTTAAGACAAATAAGATTAAATCTGCTTCACTTAAAGCTTTGCGTGAACGTTCCACACCGATTTTTTCTACAATGTCCTCAGTCTCACGGATGCCTGCTGTGTCGACGAGACGAAGTGGTACACCACGCACATTGACGTATTCTTCCAAGACATCCCGCGTAGTACCCGCAACTTCTGTCACAATCGCTTTATTATCTTGAATTAAGTTATTCAACATAGAAGACTTACCGACGTTAGGCTTACCGACTATAACTGTCGAAAGTCCTTCTCTCATGATTTTACCCTGTGTACCTGTTGCTAAAAGACGATCGATTTCTGATTTGATTTCTTCTGATTTCTCTAATAAGAATTCAGTTGTCGCATCTTCTACATCGTCATATTCTGGGTAATCAATATTCACTTCAACCTGTGCTAGGATTTCTAAAATAGATTGACGTTGACGCTTGATCATATCACTTAAACGTCCTTCAATCTGATTCATCGCAACTTTAGACGCTCGGTCTGTCTTAGAACGAATGAAATCCATGACTGCTTCAGCTTGAGATAAGTCAATACGGCCATTTAAGAATGCGCGTTTTGTATACTCCCCAGGTTCAGCCATTCTAGCACCAGCCGTCATTGTAAGTTCTAATACACGATTAATCGTTAAGATTCCGCCGTGACAGTTAATTTCTACGATATCTTCTCTTGTAAATGTTTTTGGTGCACGCAGCACGGATACCATTACTTCTTCTACTACTTCATTCGTATCAGGATCGACAATATGTCCATAATTAATTGTATGCGAATCTACTTCAGCTAATGGTTTCTTTCCTTTATAGAGTTTATCAGTGATTTCGATTGCACGACTTCCTGATAAACGGACAATACCAATCGCACCCTCTCCCATCGGAGTAGAAATACTGGTAATTGTATCTAAATCCAACATGCTGCTTCGCCTCCTCTACTTAAATTTCTAACTCTATAATTGTAATGACTTTTATTGTAAATTGCCACATATGTGTTCGAATTCTATGGAGGTTAGACTGGCGTTTGTCTGATATAAGACTTCGGTTAGTCTACTTTATTCTCTTATTGAATAGTTTTGCAATTTTAAGTACATGCTCTAAACTTTTTTGAATTTCCAGTACAGTCATATCTTTTGCAGGTTGTCTTGCAATAACAATAATCTTTTTCGCAATCATATCTTCTTTATGTACTTTAAAGTTTTCTCTGATTGCCCTTTTAATACGATTGCGTGTCACTGCATTGCCGAGTTTTTTAGAAACACTGATTCCTAATTGAAAATGAGTCAAATTTTTATCTGGCATGACATAAACGACAAATTGGCGATTTGCGAATGACTTTCCTCTTCTATAAATCGTTTGAAAATCGCTATTTCTTTTAATGCGATATGCTTTTTCCACTTCCATCACTCACTTATTTTTCTATTCTTGCTGCTCCCCTACCCTATCATTAAGTTCTAGTGTAAAGAATCAGAACTGTATTTTCCAACCCGTGTATCTTTTTTACCTGCATGAAAGCAAAAAAAAGACCACTGATAGGTCAGTGATCTTATGCTGATAAAACTTTACGGCCTTTGCGACGACGACGCGCTAATACTTTACGGCCATTTTTAGTGCTCATGCGTTTTCTGAAACCATGAACTTTACTGTGTTTACGTTTATTTGGTTGATAAGTACGTTTTACCATGTAAAAACACCTCCATATCGAATCTATCTTCATTTATAGTCGCTTTCTCATCTTAACAATGTGATGAGAGTCTTGGAAAAGATCTGCATCTACAGCCTCATCTAATATAACTGAGATATTACAGCCTTCTACCAAGTATCACCGAAGTATTTCTACGGTGTCTGCGAAAGGTTAAGCATCTATATCAAAAGACTTACCTTACTTAGTTCAATTATCAATATCTTAGTCATAATTCAAGCAACTACTAAAATATAACAAATTCAACCTTATAAAGCAAGTACATTTTAAGTGAGATATATTCAAAAAGTTATCCACTTATTCACAGATGAACAGTGACATTCTGTGGATAATTATGTTACTATACACAGACGTTTGCACATAAAAACCACATATCCACAAGAGTTTGACAGGTAGATTTGTTAATAAGTATAATTGTGTGGATAAGTCTTGTAAGGTTTGATAAATAAACGGTTTACAACTTACAATTATCAACATTTTTTCTGTGTATAACGCAAAATTAAATAAAGTTATCCACGGGGTGTGATTAACTTGTGGATAATTATTAACAGCCTGTGTGGAAAGTTATCCACGGGGTGTGATTTTGTGTATAAGTCAAAAAAATTTTAAAGAAAGATGGAGTTTATATGTCAAAAGAAGAAATTTGGGAAAAAGTTCTTGAATTAGCTAAAAGCGAATTGGCAGAAGTCAGTTACTCAACTTGGTTTGAGCCTCCAAAAACAAAGCTGATCGACATTGAAGATTCTGAAGCGATTATTTTAGTCGAAGATAACTTCATTCAAAATTTTCTAAAGAAGCAATACATGGATATTGTAGAAAATTTATTCGAAAAAGCAATTGGAACGCCGCTTAAGCCTCGATTTGTCATTCAAAGCGATTTAACAGCTGATAAAAAACTTAAAGATGATCAAAAAGACAAACAGCCAGAAAAAGAAACGGAAACTCCTGGTTTCCTAAACAGCAGCGAAGATCAATTTAACGCACACAACACATTCGAAACTTTTGTTATCGGACCTGGGAACCGCTTCCCTCATGCTGCAAGTCTTGCAGTCGCGGAAGCACCCGCAAAAGCTTACAACCCACTCTTCATCTACGGAGGCGTAGGTTTAGGCAAAACTCACTTGATGCATGCTATCGGTCATTACGTTCTACAAAATAATAAAGATGCGAAAGTTATCTACACATCAAGTGAAAAATTCACGAACGAATTTATTAAATCTATTCGTGATAACGAAACGGAACAATTCCGTGAAAAATACAGAAACATTGATGTTCTATTGATTGATGATATTCAATTCATTCAAAACAAAGAACAAACACAAGAAGAATTCTTCCATACTTTCAATGACTTACACCAAGCAGAAAAACAAATTGTGATTTCAAGTGACCGACCACCAAAGGAAATTTCGAAATTAGAAGATCGCCTGCGTTCACGCTTCGAATGGGGCTTGATCGTTGATATCACACCGCCTGATTATGAAACAAGAATGGCTATTCTGCAGAAAAAATTAGAGGAAGAAGATGTGGATATTCCATTAGAATCTTTAACCTATATCGCAAATCAAATTCAGTCGAACATTCGTGAATTAGAAGGTGCATTAACACGTGTCATCGCCTATTCAAGATTACAAGGTGAACCGATTACGACTGAACTGACTGCTGAAGCACTAAAAGATATTATTCAAACACCGAAATCTAAGAAAATCACAATTCAAGATATTCAAAAAGTAGTCGGTCAATATTACAATGTGCGCCAAGAAGATTTCATTGCAAAAAAACGTACGAAATCCATTGCCTATCCGCGTCAAATCGCGATGTATCTATCACGCGAACTTACAGATTTCTCCCTTCCTAAAATCGGAGAAGAGTTCGGGGGACGTGATCATACAACTGTGATTCATGCTCATAGAACAATTCGGGTAGATATGGAAAAAGATCCGATTTTCAAACAAGAAGTTGAAAATTTGGAGAAAGAAATTCGAAATCAGTAAACATTTAAATAATTTTACTAGCAATTCGGGTAAAAATAAGTGAGAAATCGAAGCTGTTATAATACAGCGAACTAAATCGTCATTGTGGACAATGTGTAAAAGTTGTACACACCATACACAGTTTATCCACATGTGTATAACTTTGTGTGACAAGGTTTTATCTCGGTTATCCACTTATCCACAGCCCCTACTACTATTACTACGGTTTTAAAACCTATATAATTAAGTTATAAACGACTGGAAGGAGTTTAAAATTTATGATGGAATTCACGATTAAAAGAGACTATTTCATAAATCAATTAAATGACACATTAAAAGCCATTTCACCAAGAACAACATTGCCGATCTTAACGGGTATCAAAATCGATGCAAAAGAAGAAGGCATTATTTTAACAGGTTCAGATTCTGAGATTTCAATTGAAATTTCAATCCCTAAAGAAGTTGACGGAGAAGAGATTGTAACGATTGCTGAAACAGGATCCGTTGTACTTCCTGGTCGTTTCTTTGTAGATATTATTAAAAAATTACCAGGCAAAGATGTGAAGTTATCAACAAATGAGCAATTCCAAACATTGATTACTTCAGGTCATTCAGAGTTCAACTTGAGCGGCTTAGACCCAGATCAATATCCACTATTACCTCAAGTTTCTCAAGATGACGCAATTCAATTACCAATTAAAGTACTTAAAAACGTGATTGCACAAACAAACTTCGCAGTGTCCACCTCAGAAACACGGCCAGTTTTAACTGGTGTGAACTGGTTGATTCAAGATAATGAATTAATATGCACTGCAACAGACTCACACCGTTTAGCAGTTCGTAAACTTAAACTAGAAGACGAAGACATTGAAAATAAAAATGTCATCATTCCAGGTAAAGCTTTAGCTGAACTTAATAAAATTGTCACTGATTCAGAAGATGACATTAATATCTTCTTCGCATCTAACCAAGTGTTATTTAAAGTCGGCAACATCAATTTCATTTCAAGATTGCTTGAAGGACATTATCCAGATACGTCTCGTTTGTTCCCAGAGAACTACGAAACAAAAATTGAAATGAGCAACAGTGATTTCTATCACGCGATTGATCGTGCCTCATTACTTGCACGTGAAGGTGGCAATAACGTAATTAAATTAAGCACTGGCAATCAAGAAGTTGAACTTTCTTCTACATCACCAGAAATCGGTACGGTAAAAGAAGATGTTGATGCAAACAGTGTGGAAGGCAGCAGCTTGAAAATCTCATTCAACTCTAAGTACATGATGGACGCTTTAAAAGCAATCGATAATGACGAAGTAGAAGTTGAATTCTTCGGTACGATGAAACCATTCACATTAAAACCAAAAGATGACGATTCAGTTGTGCAATTAATCTTGCCAATCAGAACATACTAATCTCAAAAACAAAAGGTGACATTCACTTTAAAAAACGGAAATCCTCTTTGCAGGGTTTCCGTTTTTTTATGGCAGATTCAAAATAACAACGTGAAATTCATTTTAAAGTGTCTCAGATGTCGCTGAATGCACTTTAAAATTATTTAGGATAAAAATATCGATGCGCTTAAAATGTTCAATGTCACCTTTTAAAATGCGAAAAATGAGTGTTAAAGACGCTGAAAAATTCAAAATATGAGATTAACGTGAAAAAATGATGAGAAAACGCTAGATTTCAACCGCTCAAACATGAAATTTATTACGAAAAAAGGTATAATATATTAATGACCTTATAAAGAAATGGAGTGAGTGTGTTGACTGAAAAAATCATGGTTGAAGGTGACATTACTTTAGGACAATTCCTGAAAACTGAAGGCATTATTGAATCAGGTGGACAGGCAAAATGGTTTTTAAAAGATTTCGAAGTTTTCTTAAACGGTGAGCGTGAAACACGTCGTGGTAAAAAACTCGAAGATGGCGATCAAATTGAAATACCTGAAGTGGGTTCTTTTGTAATTGCTCATCAAGGTGACCAATGAAATTAAATGCACTCCAACTTGAAAATTATCGCAATTATGAAGAAGTCGCATTGGATTGCCATCCAGATGTGAATATTTTGATTGGTGAAAATGCGCAAGGCAAAACTAATTTATTAGAATCCATTTACACACTTGCATTAGCGAAAAGCCATCGAACTTCAAATGATAAAGAGCTCATACGCTTTGGGGCTGAGTATGCTAAAATAGAAGGTGAGCTGAGTTATCGACATGGGAAGATGCCATTGACCATGTTTATAACTAAAAAAGGCAAAAAGGTTAAAGTAAATCATTTAGAACAACATCGTCTGACACAATATATCGGACACTTGAATGTTGTTCTTTTTGCCCCAGAGGACCTGAATATTGTCAAAGGATCACCGCAAGTCAGACGTCGCTTTATTGATATGGAGCTAGGTCAGATGTCTGCGGTTTACCTGAATGATTTGTCTCAATATCAACGGATTTTGAAACAAAAGAACAATTACTTAAAACAGCTTCAGATTAAGCAGAAAACAGACCGCACAATGCTTGAGGTATTAAATCAGCAGTTTGCGGAGTATGCGCTTAAAGTCACTTTGAAGCGTGCGCACTTTATCGAGGAATTAGAAGTGCTTGCACAACCGATTCATGCCAGCATTACAGACAACAGAGAAAGCTTAGAGGTTAAATATCGTCCGAGCTTGAAGTTGTCTGATACTGAGGATGAAGCGGCTTTGTTTGAAGAAGTGCAGCAATTGATGGCTGACAATATGGACAGAGAAATAGAACGCGGCGTGGCCCTTTATGGTCCGCACCGTGATGATTTAGGTTTTAACGTTAATGGGATGGATGCTCAGACCTATGGCTCACAAGGTCAACAGCGGACATCTGCATTATCAATTAAGCTGGCTGAGATTGAACTGATTAACAAAGAAGTCGGCGAATACCCTATCTTATTGCTTGATGATGTGCTGAGTGAATTAGATGACTCTCGTCAGACTCACCTGCTGAGTACAATTCAAGATAAGGTGCAGACATTTGTGACTACAACGTCTGTAGAAGGTATTGATCATGAAATTATGAAACATGCAAAACTTTACCGAATCAATCAAGGTGAAATTATCAAGTGATAGAAAGTGAAGGTGGAAGCATTGTCAGATGTGAACAACACGGAAGATTATGGTGCTGGACAAATACAGGTATTAGAAGGACTTGAAGCCGTTCGTAAACGTCCAGGTATGTATATCGGATCGACTTCAGAAAGAGGTCTGCACCATCTTGTATGGGAAATTGTAGATAATAGTATTGACGAAGCATTGGCTGGCTATGCTGATACAATCGAAGTCATTATCGAGAAAGATAACTGGATTCGTGTAACAGATAACGGCCGTGGTATTCCAGTTGATATTCAAGAAAAAATGGGCCGTCCAGCAGTTGAGGTTATCTTAACTGTATTGCATGCCGGCGGTAAATTCGGCGGTGGCGGATACAAAGTATCAGGCGGTCTGCATGGTGTAGGATCTTCAGTTGTTAACGCACTTTCTGAAACATTAGAAGTGTTTGTACACCGTAATAATAAAATTTATAACCAAGCGTATAAACGCGGGGTTCCTCAATATGATTTAAAAGTGGTTGGCGAAACAGAACATACAGGAACTGAAATCCGCTTTAAAGCTGACCCTGAAATCTTTACTGAAACAACAACGTATCAGTATGAATTGCTTCAAAAACGTATTCGTGAGTTGGCTTTCTTAAACAAAGGCATTCAGCTTACTTTACGTGATGAACGCGGTGAAGAAGTAAAAGAAGACTCATATCACTATGAAGGCGGTATTAAATCTTACGTTGAGTTAATCAACGAGAATAAAGAGCCTTTATTTGATGAGCCGGTTTACTTACATGACCGTAAAGATGACGTGGAAGTAGAAATTGCATTGCAATACAACAGCGGTTTCTCAACAAACTTATTATCTTATGCGAACAATATCCATACTTACGAAGGCGGTACACATGAAGACGGCTTTAAACGTGCATTAACACGTGTATTGAACAGTTATGGTATTCAACAAGGCATTATGAAAGATGATAAAGAGCGTTTATCTGGTGAAGATACACGTGAAGGTTTAACAGCGGTTGTCTCAATTAAGCACAGCAACCCTCAATTCGAAGGACAAACAAAAACAAAACTCGGCAACTCTGAAGTTCGTCAAATCGTAGACAGACTCTTCACAGAGGATATGGAGCGTTTCTTGTTAGAACATCCACAAGTTGCTCGTATTATTGTCGAAAAAGGTATGATGGCTTCTCGTGCACGTATCGCAGCTAAAAAAGCACGTGAAGTAACTCGTAGAAAATCAGCATTAGAAGTTTCAAGCTTACCAGGTAAATTAGCTGACTGTTCAAGTAAAAACCCTGAAGAGAGTGAAATCTTCATCGTCGAAGGTGACTCTGCCGGGGGGTCTACAAAACTTGGTCGTGATTCAAGAACACAAGCGATTTTACCGCTACGTGGTAAGATCTTGAACGTTGAAAAATCACGTTTAGACAGAATCTTAAATAATAATGAAATCCGTTCTATGATTACTGCATTCGGTACCGGTATCGGAGAAGAATTCGATATTTCGAAAGCACGTTATCACAAAATCGTTATCATGACAGATGCCGATGTGGATGGTGCGCATATCAGAACACTGTTATTGACATTCTTCTATCGCTTCATGCGTCCGTTGATTGAAGCGGGTTATGTATACATTGCACAACCGCCTTTATTCAAATTGACACAAGGTAAACAGAAATACTATGTCTTTAACGAACGTGAATTAGAGAAATTGAAATCTGAATTGAAACCGACACCGAAATGGTCTATTGCCCGTTATAAAGGTTTAGGTGAAATGGATGCAGATCAATTATGGGAAACAACAATGAATCCAGAGCATCGTTCAATGTTACAAGTGACATTAGAAGATGCGATTGAAGCGGATTTAACTTTCGAAATGTTAATGGGCGATGTTGTAGAAAATCGTCGTCAATTCATCGAAGAAAATGCGGTTTACGCGAACTTGGATTTCTAATTTTGGAAGCTATGAATCAGCGAAACAGCTACGGAATTAATAACTTAAGGAGGCAATCTTGATGGCTGAATATCCTGAATCAAGAATAATTGAACGAAATATTAGTAACGAGATGCGTGAATCGTTCTTAGACTATGCGATGAGTGTTATCGTATCTCGTGCTTTGCCAGACGTCAGAGATGGTTTGAAACCGGTACATCGTCGTATTTTGTACGGGTTGAACGAACAAGGGATGACGCCTGATAAACCGTATAAGAAATCCGCACGTATCGTAGGTGACGTAATGGGTAAATATCACCCTCACGGTGACTCATCTATCTATGAAGCCATGGTACGTATGGCTCAGGATTTCAGCTATCGTTATCCTCTTGTAGACGGTCAAGGTAACTTCGGTTCCATGGATGGCGATGGTGCAGCAGCAATGCGTTATACAGAAGCACGTATGACAAAACTTGCGACTGAATTATTAAGAGATATCAATAAAGATACAATCAACTTTATCGATAACTATGATGGTACAGAAAGAGAGCCGGAAGTCTTACCGGCACGTTTCCCTAACCTCTTAGTGAACGGTGCTGCAGGTATCGCGGTAGGTATGGCGACGAACATTCCACCTCACAACATGACAGAAGTCATCAATGGTGTATTAAGTTTAAGTCATAATCCTGATATCACAATCGCAGAATTGATGGAAGACATTACTGGACCTGACTTCCCGACTGCTGGTTTAATTTTAGGTAAGAGCGGTATCCGTCGTGCTTATGAAACAGGACGTGGATCTATTCAAATGCGTGCACGTGCTGAAATTGAAGAACGCGGCGGCGGTCGTCAACGTATCGTTGTGACTGAAATTCCGTTCCAAGTCAACAAAGCGCGTATGATTGAGAAAATCGCAGAATTAGTACGTGACAAGAAAATCGATGGTATTACAGACTTACGTGATGAAACAAGTTTACGTACTGGTGTACGTGTCGTAATCGATGTCCGTAAAGATGCGAATGCGAGTGTTATTCTAAATAATTTATACAAACAAACACCACTTCAAACTTCATTCGGTGTAAACATGATTGCCTTAATCAATGGCAGACCGAAATTAATTAATTTAAAAGAAGCATTGGTCGAATACTTAGAACATCAAAAAGTAGTCGTACGTAGACGTACAGAATACAACTTGAAAAAAGCTGAAGACCGTGCACATATCTTAGAAGGTTTACGTATTGCGTTAGACCATATTGATGAAATCATCACAACAATCCGTGAATCTGATACAGATAAAGTAGCAATGGAACGTTTACAAGAACGCTTCAAATTATCTGAGCGTCAAGCACAAGCTATCTTAGATATGCGTTTAAGACGTTTAACAGGTTTAGAAAGAGATAAAATTGAATCTGAATATAACGACTTAATTGCATACATTGAAGAATTAAGAGCGATTCTTGCTGACGAAGAAAAATTATTACAACTTGTTCGTGACGAATTAATCGAAGTCAGAGAACGATATGGTGATGAACGTCGTACTGAAATTCAACTTGGCGGTTTAGACCATATTGAAGATGAAGACTTAATTCCAGAAGAACAAATTGTAATCACATTAAGTCATAATAACTACATCAAACGTTTACCTGTTTCTACGTACCGTGCACAAAATCGTGGCGGTCGCGGTGTGCAAGGTATGAATACATTAGAAGAAGACTTCGTGAGTCAAATTGTCACATTGAGTACCCACGACCATGTATTGTTCTTTACGAACCAAGGACGTGTCTACAAACTTAAAGGGTACGAGGTGCCGGAACTCTCACGTCAGTCTAAAGGTATTCCAGTTATCAACGCAATTGAGCTTGAAAATGATGAAGTCATCAGTACGATGATTGCGGTGAAAGATTTAGAGAAAGAAGATGCCTTCTTAATCTTCGCAACGAAACACGGTATCGTGAAACGTTCATCTCTAAGCAACTTCTCACACATCAATAGAAACGGTAAGATTGCGATCAACTTCAGAGATGAAGATGAACTCGTAGCAGTACGTCTTACAGATGGCTCAAAAGATGTCTTACTTGGTACATCACGTGCATCACTTATCCGCTTCAAAGAATCACTCTTACGTCCACTTGGCCGAACAGCTGCCGGCGTAAAAGGTATCACTTTACGTGAAGGTGATGAAGTCATCGGACTCGCAGTCGCAAATGGCGATAGTGAAGATGAAGTATTAGTAGTCACTGAAAATGGTTACGGTAAACGTACACCACTTGAAGAATACCGTGTGTCTAACCGTGGCGGTAAAGGTATCAAAACAGCTACGATTACTGAGAAAAATGGTGATATCGTCTGCATCACAACAGTAACAGGCGAAGAGGACTTAATGATTGTCACAAACCATGGTGTCATTATACGTATCGATGTCGGCGACATTTCACAAAACGGACGTTCAGCACAAGGGGTAAGATTAATCCGCTTGAGTGATGAACAATTTGTTTCTACGGTTGCGAAAGTTCAAGAAGAACCAGAAGATGAATTAGAAGGTACTTCTGAAGATGAAACAGAACCAGGTGAAAATGGTCCAACACCAACAATCAGTGAACAAGTCGTAGAATCAGAAGATGATGACCGTACAATTCATACAGAAGAATTAGATGAAACTGTAGAAGAAGACGGTGAACGCACTGAATTAAGACAAGACTTCATGGATCGCGTGAACGAAGATATTGAAAACGCAGATTCAGAAGATGAAGATAACGAAGAAGAATAATTTAAGTGAATAGATAAAATAAAAGCTTTCTGCAAAACCACTAGGTTAAGCAGAAAGCTTTTTTATTACTCTTAATAGATTAAGTTTAATTTTCTTTTTCTTCTAAACGCTTCATCGCATATGGGATTTCTGCGATTAAGTTTGATGGCGGAACAACGTACATTTCTTTAGATAAGTGTTCGCCAATATAACTATGCACATATGTCGCAGTTTTAACCGCGTAATCAAAGTCGTCAAACTGACCGATAAAACTTGTGATAATACCTGATAATGTATCACCCATACCGCCAGTAGCCATAGCTGGTGTACCAATCTCTAATTTGTACGTGTTATCTTTTAAATAGATTTCTGTACCATGTTGTTTTAAGACAACTGCAGAGTGTATTTGATCTACAGCTTCACGGTTACGTTCATAAGTTTGTTCCTCAATTGGAATGCCGCTTAATCTTTCCCATTCCATTTGGTGTGGTGTGAACACAACATTTTGACACTTAGGTACTTCTACTTTTAATTTACTCATAATTGTAATCGCATCACCATCAATAATCAGGTTCTGATGCGGTTGGATATTTTGAAGCAAGAATGTCATCGCATTATTGCCTTTAAAGTCTAAACCAAGTCCAGGGCCGATTAAAATACTGTCTGATGTTTCAATGAGTTTCGTTAACATCTTCGTATCATTAATGTCCACAACCATCGCTTCAGGACAGCGTGAGTGTAATGCTGCATGATTCGTCGGATGTGTCGCAACTGTAATCAAACCGCTTCCGCTATACACACATGCACGTGCAGCCATAATAATTGCGCCGCCTAAATTTGCGTTTCCGCCAATTAATAAGATTCTGCCGTAATCTCCTTTGTGCGTCTCATCTTTTCGTTTTGGAATCGTAACATCTGTTAAAATTTCCACCATAATCCCTCCATAACCCATTCATTTTACACTTAAGCTTCATACAATGGAGCTTTAGGTTTTCGATGTATTTGATTATTTATAAAATTTAAGCACACCCCTGTCATTGGAGTGAGCCTTTCATACCTGTAATGTTGATTGTTTCTCAATGCATTACAACATCTTATACCTATCGTTTAGGTAAGTCAACACTTTCCTTGCGAAGACTTATTGAACGTTTTGTAAAGTCTTGTGCGCGTAAGGATGAACGGGTGAAGATTACCTTTGTTTAACTCATATTGTCTGTCTGGATAGAAAACTGTTATTTAAATTTAGCGTGCTAAACTAGTGACGTATTAACACGCTACGGCTTTGGCAGAATCTATTGTCCTTCTAAAAATGTAAGCGTACACTTGGGATAATTGTATACATTTATTTTCTGAGGGGGTAATTCAATTGACACTAGAATTAAACGGAGCATCGCTCACAATTGAAGATATAAAAAAATTTTTACACCAGCAAGATAAGGTAACAATCTCATCTGATGCGATGGAACGCGTTAAACAAAGTCGTGCCATTGTAGAAGATATTATTAAAAATAAAGAAACGATTTACGGAATTACAACAGGCTTCGGCTTGTTTAGTGATGTCTTAATCGATCCGCAGCAATACAATCAACTTCAAGTGAACTTGATTCGTTCGCATGCTTGCGGTACAGGTGATCCGTTTTCTCACGATGTTGCACTTGTGATGATGATTTTACGTTTGAATACAATGTTGAAAGGTCATTCAGGTGTCACAACTGATTTAGTTGATCAATTAGTTTATTTTATTAATGAACGTATTATTCCGATTATTCCACAACAAGGTTCATTAGGCGCTTCAGGTGACTTAGCACCTCTATCTCATCTTGCGTTAGCTTTAATTGGAGAAGGCAAAGTCTTTTATCAACAAGAAGAAAAAGAGAGTATTGAGGTCTTACATGAATTAGGTCGTGAACCGTTAGCGTTATCTGCCAAAGAAGGTTTGGCGTTGATTAACGGGACACAAGCTATGACAGCACAAGGTGTCATCAGCTGGATTGAAGCGGAAGCGTTAGCTTATCAATCAGAATGGATTGCATCGTTAACACATCAAGCGTTAAACGGTATTACGGATGCGTATCGTCCTGAAGTACATGATGCGCGTAATTTCCCTAAACAAAGTGCAGTCGCAGATCGTATGTTGTATTGGTTAGAAGATTCTCAGTTAACGACGACACAAGGTGAAATCAGAGTTCAAGATGCGTATACGTTACGTTGTATTCCACAAGTTCATGGCGCAAGCTTTGAAACATTGAAATTTGTGAAACAACAATTAGAACGTGAAATGAATGCGGCGAATGATAATCCGTTAATCTTCCATGAAGGTGATGAAACATTAGTTATTTCAGGCGGCAACTTCCATGGTCAACCTGTTGCATATGCGTTAGACTTCTTGAAAATTGCGGTAAGTGAACTTGCGAATATCGCAGAACGTCGTTTAGAACGTTTAGTAAATCCACAATTGAATGGTGGTTTACCTGCTTTCTTAAGTCCTGAACCAGGCTTACAAAGTGGTGCGATGATTATGCAGTATGCGGCAGCGAGTTTAGTATCAGAAAATAAAACATTGGCGCATCCTGCGAGTGTGGATTCTATTCCTTCATCTGCGAACCAAGAAGATCATGTCTCTATGGGTACAATTGGTTCAAGACATGGCTATCAAATTGTGGATAATGCTCGTAGAGTGTTATCGATTGAATTAATTATTGCGTTGCAAGCGGTAGAATTAAAAGGTATTGATCAATTATCGCCACGCTCACTTGAGAAATATGAGACGTTAAGAAATATTACGCCATCCATTACAGAAGACCGTCAATTCCATCATGATATCACGCAAGTATCGCGTTATTTACAGCAAGCAGCGTATACTGATGCAGAATGCAAATAACATGAATTTTTCTTGAATTCAGAAAAATTTTATATTTGAGTTGCAATTTAAATAACTATTTGCTATAGTGAAGTTAAGTTCATAAGACATTGTTCGCAGGATAAGTAATCCTAGTTATTAATTCCAGAGAGCTTATGGTTGGTGTGAATAAGCAATTAAGACTACGTGACGAATCTACCTGCATTTGAGAGAACAACCGGGTTAACCGTTATTTTAGAGAGAGTGCAGTGTGCATCAATTAATTTGATACATACTGTTAAATAGGGTGGCAACACGTAATACCACGTCCCTTGTAGGGGCGTGGTATTTTTTTATTCTTTTTTCAGCTGCTCTAATTATATTATTAATTTGAATTTAAATACCCCGACACTTATTTTGAAAGGATGACTGACACATGTTAGATATTAAATTGTTTAGAAACGAAACGGATCGCTTGAAAGAGAAAGTAAGATTACGCGGAATGGACCCACAAATCGTGGACAAAGTATTAGAACTTGATGGTAAACGCCGTGAGTTAATCGGTAAAGCAGAAGAAATGAAAGCTGAACGTAACCGAGTAAGCGGTGAAATCGCTGAGAAAAAACGCAATCAAGAAAATGCGGATGATGTCATTAAACAAATGAGAGAACTTGGCGATAAAATCAAAGATATCGATACTGAGTTAAACGAAGTGGATGATGACTTACATTATAAATTATCTACAATCCCTAATATCATGCATGATGATGTGCCAGAAGGCGAAACTGATGAAGAAAACATCGAAGTGAAAAAATGGGGTACGCCTCGTGAATTCGACTTCGAAGCGAAAGCACACTGGGATTTAGTTGAAGAATTAGGTATGGCAGATTTCGAACGTGCTGCACGTGTATCTGGTGCGCGTTTCGTCTTCTTAACAAATGAAGGTGCACAGTTAGAACGTGCATTAATGAACTACATGTTAACAAAACATACAACACAGCACGGCTATACTGAAATGATGGTACCACAACTTGTGAATGCAAATTCTATGTATGGTACAGGTCAACTTCCAAAATTCGAAGAAGACTTATTCAAGATTGAAAAAGAAGGACTTTACATGATTCCTACTGCGGAAGTACCGTTAACTAACTTCTACCGCGAAGAAGTCTTGTCTGCAGATAAATTGCCAGGCAAGTTCACTGGACAGTCAGCTTGCTTCAGAAGTGAAGCGGGTTCTGCCGGACGTGACACACGTGGCTTAATCCGTTTACACCAATTCGATAAAGTTGAGTTGGTACGTTTTGAAAAACCTGAAGATTCTTGGGATGCATTAGAACAGTTAACAAGCGACGCAGAAGCAATCTTAGAAGAACTTGAATTACCATATCGTCGTGTCATTCTTTGTACTGGCGACTTAGGTTTCAGTTCAAGTAAAACATATGACTTAGAAGTTTGGCTTCCAAGTTATCAAGATTACAAAGAAATCAGCTCATGCTCTAACATGACAGATTTCCAAGCACGTCGTGCTAACATTCGTTTCAAACGCGACAAAGATGCTAAACCAGAATTAGTTCATACATTGAACGGAAGCGGCTTAGCAGTAGGTCGTACGTTTGCAGCAATTGTTGAAAATTACCAAAACGCTGATGGATCAATTACGATTCCTAAAGCATTGGTACCGTTCATGGGCGGAAAAGAAAAAATCGGCCCTGCAACAAAATAAATGGGATCATCGAGTAGTTGGAAAACGAATTAAGATGATCCAACCTCGTTCCAATATATATATTTACCTACCACATGGACGCTATGCCTTACCAACATAGCGTCCTCTTTTTATATGGGAAATTAATATTTCCCGTCTTGTTATTTCCTGAAACACAAAGAAAAACCGACTACCCTCTAAGGATAATCGGTTGAAATAGAATAGTTTAAAAGTGTTGATGTTAAAGAGTTTGTACACGAACGGATGTCTTACTCCAGACAAGCGTCAGTATAACTTTATCACTCTTGGTTTTGTGTTTCTGATTGCTCAGCGGTATCAACATATAGAAATGCGATGACACTCATAATACTTAGTGTCACAAATGCACAACCTAGTGGAATCAGAAAATTTCCTGCGTTTAAAAAGATGAGACCTGTAATGCTCATTTTAATTAAGGCATGCAATACGAAACATAAAATGCTTGTGAAGAACAGCGCAAGACTGCTTCCAGCTAAGAAAACTTTCTGCATACTTCTGGTACTCCTTCTTCGTTTAAATCTTTTTTTATCACTCTCATTATAACGTGGTTTGCAATATATTACGATAGCGTTTTCGGTAATTAATAAAAATTTAACAAATGGATAGAGTCCAAGTCTTTCTTATTTAGTTAAGAGAGTGATTGAATCAAACTAAAAATGAAGATGATTAGAGTTGATGCGGTAGTGAGTAATAAAGCGATGATCGTCATTTTTTGATTTCTTACTTGCTTAGTTTTTTTCGTTTCAATAAATAAAATGATCATCGCTGCAATTAATAACAAACCTACAATAGAATATGTAACGATACTTCCAGCTGTCATAAAATCTCCTCCATAGTTGTTATAATATAAATACTTTATTTATTATATACCTCACTTTTCTGAAGGAAAACATTATAAAATATTGGGTATAGTTGATAAGATACAACTGAAGAAATTGAACTTTATCTATGCTGTTAAAAACATGTAGCAAGCTAGTGATATCAAGTAGGTGATTCTTGCCAACTATGTTAAAATAATTCTTATAGTTACTAAAGTATAGGAGTGGCGAATTTGTTTGCAAAAATAGACCTGAAGGCGACGCTACTTGCAACATTGGCATTGCTGATTATTGTGGCAGTCACCTATGTTATACCGGTTGCCGGACTCATCTTATTTTTTATTGCAACGGTGCCTGGTATTATTCTATGGCATAAGTCTATTATGTCTTTCGGTATTGCCGCACTGATTACAGTTATTTTAACTGTCCTGTTCGGAAGTGAGGGTGTACTGAGTTATATCATCTTCATTTTGATTTTGAGTTTGATAGTAGGGCAATTATTAAAAGAACGTACATCGAAAGAACGTATACTCTATATCGCAACTACATATATGAGTATCATCAGTTTGGCAGGCTTTATGCTGCTTCAAGTCTTCGATAAACTTCCGCTTTCACAAGTGCTTGTGAAACCATTTAAAGATCAAATGTATCAAGCAATGGCAATGAGTGGACTAGATGCTTCTTCACGTAGTGTGTTAGAAGAAGGTTTTAGACAATTAGCAGTTCAATTACCTAGTTATACGATTATCGTTATTTTTATTATGATACTCATTAACTTGATTGTATCGTTTCCGATTTTACGTAAGTTTAAAATAGCAACCCCAGTGTTTAAACCGTTATATGCATGGCAGTTTAAACGTGTACTCGCATACATTTACTTTATAGTATTGCTTTGTGTCATGTTCGCAACGCAACCTGGCACATTCCAAAGTATCGTTTTAAATATGCAAGTTATCTTATCATTTATTATGTTCATCCAAGGTTTAAGTTTCATTGCTTACTTTGCGAAAGCGAAACGTATGCCGGTAGGTGTGGGCATTTTATTAATGGTTATAGGATTTTTACTGACACCTGTGATACCGATTATCGGCTTACTGGGTGTTGTAGATATTACATTCAATTTAAAACGATTTATTAAAAAATGATTTGAGGTGACAGAATGAATCGTCAATCTACGAAGAAAGCATTGTTTATTCCTTTCTTGCTTATGGTATTAACTGCAATCGCATTAGTTGTTGTTTGGTTTATTTTTAACCAATTGATTGCTGGTATCGCAACTGCAGTCTTACTTGTGATGATTATTATCAGTGCATTTGCGTTTCGTAATGCATTCATACGATTAGATCAATATGTAGATGATTTAAGCGGACAGATATCAGCTGGCAATAGTATCGCGATTAAAAGTTTGCCGATTGGCATCATTGTTCTTGATGAGAATGAAGATGTAGAATGGATGAACCATTTCATGTCTGAACGATTGGATCGTAATGTTATCTCAGATCCGATAAATGAAGTGTACCCGAACATTCTGAAACAATTAGAGAAGACGCAAGAGATTGAAATTACAGATGGCAATTATCATTATCGTGTGCGTTATTCAGAAGATGAACATGTCTTATATTTCTTTGATATTACCGAAGAAGTACACACGTATGAATTATATGAAGAATCGAAACCGGTTATCGCAACCTTATTCCTTGATAACTACGATGAAATCACACAAAATATGAACGATACACAGCGTTCTGAAATCAACTCTATGGTCACACGTGTCATCAGTCGTTGGGCTTCTGAGTATGATATCTATTTCAAGCGGTATAGTTCAGACCAATTCGTAGCGTATTTAAACCGTCGTATTCTTGACCAATTAGAAGAATCAAATTTCGACTTGTTGCGAAACCTACGTGAAAAGAGTGTAGGTTACCGCGCACAATTGACATTAAGTATTGGTGTCGGTGAAGGTTCAGAGAACTTGATTGACTTAGGGGAATTATCACAATCAGGTTTAGACTTAGCCCTTGGCCGTGGTGGTGACCAAGTCGCAATCAAACATATCAATGGTAATGTAAGATTCTATGGTGGTAAGACTGACCCGATGGAAAAACGTACACGTGTACGTGCGCGTGTTATCTCACATGCTTTAAAAGATATCTTGATGGAAGGCGACAAAGTTATCATTATGGGACATAAACGTCCTGACTTAGACGCAATCGGTGCAGCTATCGGTGTTTCACGCTTTGCGATGATGAATAACTTAGATGCTTATGTTGTGTTAAATGAAGAAGATATCGATCCGACATTACGTCGTGTGATGGATGAAATTGATAAGAAACCAGAATTAAAAGAACGTTTCATCACATCAGATGATGCTTGGGATATTATGACATCGAAAACGACATTAGTTGTTGTTGATACACATAAACCAGAAATGGTATTAGATGAGAACATTTTAAATAAAGCAAACCGTAAAGTCGTGATCGACCATCATCGTCGTGGTGAAAGCTTTATCTCTCATCCATTATTGGTATATATGGAACCTTATGCCAGCTCTACAGCTGAGCTTGTGACGGAACTCCTTGAATACCAACCGACAGAACAACGTCTGACAAGATTAGAATCAACGATTATGTATGCAGGTATTATTGTCGATACGCGTAACTTCACATTACGTACAGGTTCAAGAACCTTTGATGCGGCAAGTTACTTAAGAGCACATGGTGCAGATACGATCTTGACGCAGCATTTCTTAAAAGATGATATTGATACGTACATTAATCGTTCAGAGCTTATCCGTACTGTGAAACTACAAAGCAATGGTATTGCGGTGGCACACGGATCTAATGATAAAATCTATCACCCTGTTACAGTTGCACAAGCTGCAGACGAATTGTTAAGTTTAGATGGTGTAGAGGCCTCTTATGTAGTGGCTAGACGAGAAGATGACTTAGTGGGTATTTCAGCCCGTTCACTTGGCTCTATCAACGTCCAACTGACAATGGAAGCTTTAGGCGGCGGTGGACATTTAACAAATGCTGCCACGCAAATTAAAGGTGTAACAGTAGATGAAGCAGTAGAACAATTACAACAAGCAATAGATGAACAAATTAGTAGGAGTGAAGGACAATGAAAGTAATTTTCACACAAGATGTTAAAGGTAAAGGTAAGAAAGGCGAAGTTAAAGACGTACCTGTAGGCTACGCACAAAACTTCTTATTCAAGAAAAATGTTGCAGTAGAAGCAACACCAGGTAACTTGAAACAATTAGAACTTAAAAACAAACGTGCCGAAGAAGAAAGAGAACAAGAAATCGAAGATGCGAAAGCATTAGCAAAACGTCTTGAAGACATCGAAGTAGAAGTCACAGCTAAATCAGGTGAAGGCGGCAAATTATTCGGTTCTGTCAGCACAAAACAAATTGCACAAGCCTTACAAAAACAACACGATATCAAAATTGATAAACGTAAAATGGACTTACCTAACGGTATCCATGCCTTAGGTTATACAAATGTACCAGTAAAATTAGACAAAAAAGTCGATGGTACAATCCGTGTTCACACTGTTGAACAAAAATAAGCAATGAAATAATTAGAGGTGTAATCAAAAAATGGATGGAATGTATGAACAAAACCAGATGCCGCATAACAACGAAGCTGAGCAATCTGTCTTAGGTGCCATTATTATTGATCCACAGCTCATGGGGGAAACTCAGGGAGTCTTACTTCCTGAGTCCTTTTATAGAGGCGCTCACCAACACATCTTCCGTGCGATGATGCACCTCTTTGAGGAAAATAGTGAAATAGATGTCGTAACCTTAATGGACCAGTTGACATCTGAAGGGACATTGAGTGAAGCGGGCGGCCCGCAATATCTTGCGGAGCTCGCAAGCAATGTGCCGACGACAAGAAATATTGAGTACTATCGCGAGATTGTTTATAAATTAGCTGCGAAACGTAATTTGATTCGTGTCGCAGATCAAATCGCGAAAGACGGTTATGATTCAGAACTTGATTTAGATGATATTTTAAGTGATGCAGAGCGTAAGATTTTAGAACTCGCATCTACGAGAGAATCTGAAGGGTTTAAAGATATCAGAGACGTCTTAGGACAAGTCTATGAGAATGCTGAAGAGTTAGACCAAAATAGTGGTCAACCGCCAGGTATCCCGACAGGCTATCGTGATTTAGACCAGATGACTGCAGGCTTTAACCGAAATGATTTAATCATTTTAGCTGCACGTCCTTCGGTAGGTAAGACTGCCTTCGCATTGAATATTGCGCAAAAAGTTGCGACACATGAAAGCAATTATACAGTCGGTATTTTCTCGCTAGAGATGGGTGCAGACCAATTAGCAACACGTATGATTTGTAGTTCAGGAAATGTAGACTCGAACCGTTTACGTACTGGGACGATGACAGATGAAGACTGGAATCGTTTCACAGTGGCAGTCGGTAAGTTATCTAAAACGAAAATCTTTATTGATGATACACCGGGTATCAGAATTACAGATTTACGTTCTAAGTGTCGTCGACTCAAACAAGAGCATGGTTTAGATATGATTGTGATCGACTACTTACAGTTGATTATGGGAAGCGGTTCTCGTATGTCTGATAACCGTCAACAAGAAGTATCTGAAATCTCAAGAACGTTAAAAGCGATTGCACGTGAATTAGAATGTCCGGTTATTGCACTGAGTCAGTTATCTCGTGGTGTTGAACAACGACAAGATAAACGCCCGATGATGAGTGACATTCGTGAATCAGGTTCTATCGAGCAAGATGCGGATATCGTTGCTTTCTTATATCGTGATGATTACTATAATCGTGAAGACGGTGAAGAAGATGACGATGGCGGCATGGAACCTGTCACAAATGATGATAATGGTGAAATTGAAGTCATTATTGCGAAGCAGCGTAACGGCCCGACAGGAACTGTTAAATTGCACTTCATGAAGCAATACAACAAATTCACGGACATTGATTATGCACATGCAGATATGATGTAAAAATTAAAAATGAAATTATAGATGAATTTAAAAGACCAAACGCGCGTTTTGGTCTTTTTTTAATGGGAAATTAGAAAAAATAAGGCGAAATAGAAACGAATTTTAAAATATTTTTACGTACAATAAACTAGTATTAGGTTTAAATGTACGGTTTTAAGTCGATTTAAAAGGGTTATTTTGTCAATAAGTATGTGTAATATAAAGTGTAATAAACGGTATAAAACATTGGTGTTAAAGGGTTTATATCACTTTTGAGGAAGTTTCAGTGTTCACTGAACTGCCAAAAATCTGTAATATTTAATGTTCGTTTTCTATTTGCATTACACGCTTACAATTGATAGAATATTGAATGGTTAATTGAGAATAACTTGGAGGTGCTCTTATGTCATCAATTGTAGTTGTTGGGACACAATGGGGAGACGAAGGTAAAGGTAAAATCACAGACTTTTTAGCAGAACAAGCGGACGTTATTGCACGTTTTTCAGGCGGAAATAACGCAGGACATACAATCAAATTCGGCGGAGAAACTTATAAATTACACTTAGTGCCATCAGGCATTTTCTATCAAGATAAACTATCTGTTATCGGTAACGGTGTTGTAGTTGATCCGGTTGCATTATTAAAAGAGTTGGACGCATTAAATGAACGCGGCATTCCAACAAATAATTTGCGTATTTCAAATCGTGCACAGGTTATTTTGCCTTACCACTTATTACAAGATGAGTATGAAGAACGTCTTCGTGGTGATAACAAAATCGGTACGACTAAGAAAGGTATCGGCCCAGCATACGTTGATAAAGCACAAAGAATCGGTATCCGTATGGCGGATTTATTAGACAAAGAAACATTCGAACGCTTATTAAAAGCAAATCTTGAACACAAAGCAGCATACTTTAAAGGTATGTTTAATGAAGAAGCACCAGCTTTCGAAGATATCTTCGAAGAATACTATGCAGCTGGTCAACGCTTAAAAGAATATGTAACAGACACACCTAAATTATTAGATGATGCACTTGTAGCTAATGAACGTGTATTATTCGAAGGTGCACAAGGGGTTATGTTAGACATCGACCATGGTACATACCCATTCGTTACATCAAGTAACCCGATTGCTGGTAACGTTACTGTCGGCGGCGGTATCGGACCAACATCAGTATCTAAAGTTATCGGTGTATGTAAAGCGTATACGTCACGTGTAGGTGATGGTCCATTCCCTACTGAATTATTCGATGAAGATGGTCATCATATCCGTGAAGTAGGTCGTGAATATGGTACAACTACAGGACGTCCACGTCGTGTCGGCTGGTTCGACTCAGTGGTATTACGTCATTCACGTCGTGTAAGTGGTATTACTGACTTATCTATCAACTCAATCGACGTTTTAACTGGTTTAGATACAGTTAAAATCTGTGTTGCGTATGAGTTAGATGGTGAAGAAATCACTGAATACCCAGCAAACTTAAACGCGTTGAACCGTTGTAAACCAATTTACGAAGAATTACCAGGTTGGTCTGAAGATATTACAGGCGTACAATCATTAGAAGAATTACCAGATAACGCACGTCGTTACTTAGAACGTATTTCTGAGTTATGTAACGTAGGTATCTCAATCTTCTCTGTAGGTCCAGACCGTACACAAACAAATATGTTAAAACCTTTATGGTCATAATTTAAAAATAACAAGTTGTAATTACAGCAACTTCAAATCAATGATATAGAAAAATGCAATGCGGGCATGAACCTGCATTGCATTTTTTGTATTCATAAAGCTTATGATGAAGTTTAATGAATTTTTTTCTTACGATGGTGTCCGCCACGTACTTCAGAAACATTACCGAAGGATAAGAAGGCGTTCGGATCGATTTGAATAACGACTTCTTTTAATTTCGCTTCCTCAACACGTGTGATGACCGTGAAGACGACTTTACGCGGATCGCCTGTATAGGCACCCTCTGCGTGTAAGTACGTCACACCACGCCCTAAACGGTCGTTAATCGCTTCTCCAATTTCTTTATACTCATCACTGATAATCCAGACCGCTTTTGATTCATCTAAACCGATTAAAATTAAATCAATCATTTTAAAAGCGATGAAATAAGCGACAACACTATACATGGCACTTTCCCATGTGAATACAAAACCAGCGACTGCGAAAATAAAGAAGTTGAAGATCATCACGATTTCACCGACTGAAAATGGCAAACGGTTATGCACGAGAATGGACATAATTTCTGTTCCATCCATACTACCGCCGGCACGAATGACTAAACCGACACCGATACCGACAATGGCACCACCGAAGATGGTGATAAGTAAAGGTTCTCTAACGACTGCAGGGATATCATGGAGCAACATAGTTCCGATAGATAAGACAGTAATCGCATAAAGCGTAGATACCGCAAATGTTTTACCGATCTGTTTATAACCTAAGAAGAAAAACGGTAAGTTAAGAATAAAGATAAACACACCGAGTGATAAACCTGTTAGATGAGATAAGATAATCGAAACACCGACGATCCCGCCATCTAACAATTTATTTGGAACTAAGAAGAGTTCAAGTCCTACTGCCGTAAGCATTGAACCTATCGTTAAGAAAAGGATACGTATAATAATTTGTGTGAGAGACAGTTTTTTCTCTTTCTTTGTATGACCCCCAGAGTGCGTGGATTGATTCATAATTTGCCTCCTAAAATGGGTTATGTAAAAATTATACAAAAAAACTTTAAAAATTGCTTGTGTTTTTTTAAAGAGCTGTGCTATAATCTATCTTGTGCTTGAAAAACGGCTCCTTGGTCAAGCGGTTAAGACACCGCCCTTTCACGGCGGTAACACGGGTTCGAGTCCCGTAGGAGTCACCATTTTAGGTCTCGTAGTGTAGCGGTTAACACGCCTGCCTGTCACGCAGGAGATCGCGGGTTCGATTCCCGTCGAGACCGTACAATGCTCATCCAATAGGGTGGGCATTTTTATTTTGTCTTTTTCTTGTTTTATGTTTAAGATAGTTAGTTTTATAATTAGATAACGTGCTATTAAAAAACAAAATCAAGGTATAAAATGTAATGAAATGTTACAATAGCATAAACATGCATGAATCCTCTCTTTTAGACATCCCCATTTCTGCAATCCACATAAAATTTACAATACCTTCACATAATGTCTTTTACCCGAAAAAATAGATAGTCAATAATAGAATTAATTTGGTATGAAAAATAGAATTGGCGTGCTAGAAATGGTAAATTATATAGTAGATACTTATGTCTAAATAAAATTATTCATGTACGATTATGATTAGAAATGAGGTTTAGGATTATGGCGAGAAAAGTAGTTGTAGTAGACGATGAAAAACCTATTGCTGATATTCTAGAATTTAACTTGAAAAAAGAGGGTTATGAAGTCTTTTGTGCATATGACGGAAATGATGCGATTGACTTAATTTATGAAGAAGAACCAGACATCGTACTCTTAGATATTATGCTTCCAGGCAGAGATGGTATGGAAGTCTGCCGTGAAGTACGTAAGAAATATGAAATGCCGATTATTATGTTGACGGCAAAAGACTCAGAAATTGATAAGGTGCTTGGTTTAGAACTAGGTGCGGATGACTATGTGACGAAACCTTTCAGCACACGTGAATTGATTGCACGTGTGAAAGCGAACTTACGTCGTCAATATACACAACCGCAAGAAGCAAATAATGCGCCGAACGAAATTAAAATTAAAGATATTGTCATCTACCCAGATGCGTATTCTATTAAGAAACGCGGCAAAGATATTGAATTGACACATCGTGAATTTGAATTGTTCCATTATTTAGCGAACCATATGGGACAAGTTATGACACGTGAACACTTACTGCAAACGGTATGGGGCTATGATTACTTCGGTGACGTACGTACGGTCGATGTTACAATTCGTCGTTTAAGAGAAAAAATCGAAGATGATCCGTCACATCCAGAATATATCGTGACACGCCGCGGTGTCGGATACTTCTTGCAGCAGCACGACTGAGGCCATAGGATATGAAATGGCTTAAACAATTTCAGTCCCTTCACACGAAGCTCGTGATTGTTTATGTCTTGTTAATTATTATTGGGATGCAGATTATTGGTTTATATTTTACCAATAACTTAGAACGTGAATTAACACAGACATTTAAAAATAATATTTCGCAGTACGCGAAACAAATAGAGATCAACGTGGAGAAGGTCAATGAAGAAGACAAATCAGTCAATACGCAAAAAGAGATTCAAGAATTACTTAATGAATATGCGAACCGCCAAGAAATTGAACAAATCAACTATATTGATAAAGATCAAATTATAGTCGCGTCGACGAAACAATCTTCTAACAGTATCATTAATCAAAAAGCCAATGATACCTCTATTCAAAAGGCACTTTCATTAGGACAAGCGAATGACCATACGATGCTGAAAGACTATGGTAAAGGTAAACAGCGTGTATGGATCTATAACTTGCCTGTGAAGTCGTCTAAAGGTGTCATCGGTGATATTTATATTGAAGCGGATATCGATAGTGTTTATGACCAATTAAACAACTTTAACCAAATCTTCATTGTAGGTACTGCGATTTCTTTATTTATCACAGGATTACTCGGATTCTTCATTGCGCGTACGATTACTAAACCGATTACGGATATGCGTAACCAAACGGTTGAAATGTCAAAAGGTAATTATACGCAACGTGTAAAAATCTATGGTAATGATGAAATCGGTGAACTGGCATTAGCCTTCAACAACTTGTCAAAACGTGTACAAGAAGCACAAGCGAATACGGAAAGTGAGAAACGTCGTTTGGACTCAGTTATCACACATATGAGTGATGGGGTCATTGCGACGGACAGACGTGGACGTGTGCGTATTGTGAACGATATGGCATTGAAGATGCTAGGTATGTCTAAAGAAGATGTTATGGGTTACAACATGTTGGGTGTCTTAGATTTAGAAGATGAATTCGCGTTAGATGAGATGCAGGAAAATAATAATAGCTTCTTGTTAGATATTAATGAAGCGGAAGGTATTATTGCGCGTGTCAGCTTCAGTACAATTGTACAAGACACAGGCTTTGTGACAGGTTACATTGCGGTGTTACATGATGTAACAGAACAACAACAAGTAGAACAAGAACGTCGTGAATTCGTTGCGAATGTTTCACATGAGTTGCGTACGCCGTTAACTTCTATGAACAGTTATTTAGAAGCTTTAGAAGAAGGCGCTTGGCAAGATCCTGAAATTGCGCCGCAGTTCTTATCTGTAACAAGAGAAGAAACGGTACGTATGATTCGCTTGGTTAATGACTTATTGAATTTATCACGTATGGATAATGATACAGAACAAATCACTAAAGAAATTGTGGACTTTAATATGTTCATTAATAAAATCATCAACCGTCATGAGATGGCTTCAAAAGATGTAACGTTTGTGCGTGACATTCCTGATGAAACAATCTTTGCGGAAATTGATCCAGATAAGATGACACAAGTGTTTGATAACGTCATTACGAATGCGATGAAATACTCACGTGGCAGCAAGCGTGTTGAGTTTCACGTGAAACCGAATCCGTTGTATAACCGCATGACGATTCGTATTAAAGATAATGGTATTGGTATTCCGATTAATAAAGTGGATAAAATCTTTGATCGTTTCTTCCGTGTCGATAAAGCACGTACACGTAAGATGGGCGGTACAGGTTTAGGTCTTGCGATTTCAAAAGAAATTGTGGAAGCACATAACGGACGTATTTGGGCAAATAGTGTCGAGGGACAAGGTACCTCAATCTTCATCACATTACCGTGTGAAGTTATAGAAGATGGTGATTGGGATGAGGCATAAAGAAGCAGCAAAATCCGTGATTCTCACACTTTTAGTCTTAATGAGTATTGTGCTGACATATTTAATGTGGAACTTCTCACCAGACCTTGCGAATCTTGAAAGCCAAGATAATAAAAAAACAAATCAGAATACCATCGGCAAAGCGAATTCAGAACCTATGGCGAGTGTTATTTCGCCATATCAAGTGGTGTATTCGAATGATGATAAGTTCACAGGTGCTTTAGAAACCCGTACGATTAACCGTAATATTGTGAAGGTATTAAAGAATCAAGAGGTTGAAGATGCTCATGAAGTCTATCATGCGCATAACCTATTTATTCCGGAACTCAGCGATAACTTCTTGGTGTTAGACTTTGCGTATGATATGCCTTTATCTATGTATTTGGGTCAAGTCTTGAATATGGATGCGAAGGTCTCAAATAAGTATGAGTTCAATCGTTTATTGATTGATGCAGAGCAAAAGGATACAGCAGTCATTTACGCCATCAGCAGTGACCATCACCGTGTGATGCGTATGACAACATCTATTCCAAGCAACAAGGTTAATGACTTAGTAGGTAAAATCAAACCGAATTTAATACCGTTCGCAGATATTATTACGAATAGAAATACAATTGATGCGGCAACGCATATCTTTGCGCCTGAAAAGCCGCAACATTTAAAAACGTACCGTACGATTTTTAATCACATTAGTGTGGAAACGATGAATTCGATACTCTTTAATGATTCTGTAGTGGTGCGTAGTACGAAAAGCGGTAATACGACTTACAACAATAATACAGGTGTCGCAACATATGATTCTAAAAATGAACTCTATCGTTATATGAACTTATCTGAAGATGAATCAAAATCTAAGAATATGTTAGAAACTATTCCTAGTACATTCGACTTTATTAACGCACATGGTGGTTTTACAGATGATTTCCGCCTCTTTGATACGGATGATGAGTCTGGTGAGTTAACTTATCAAATGTTTTTAAATGGTGTACCTGTATTTAACGAAAATAACTTAAGTACCATCCAAGTGGCTTGGGGTGAGAAAGGTATTTTCAGTTATGGACGCTCTTTATTAAAAAGCAATATCACCATTGATAGCGGTGAAGAAAAGGAAAAACTCCCTGGCGCAGAAACAGTACGTTCTAACTTAGCGAATAATCCATCCATCGACTTTAAGAAAATAACGAATATCACGATTGGTTATACGATGAAAGATCGAGAAGAAGATGACATGGAAGTTCAGCGTAATAGTGAGTATGTACCACAGTGGTATGTGCAGTATGATGGTGAATGGTATGCTTACGAGAATGGAGGGCTTAAGTCATGAATTGGAAGTACGCAAAGACACTCTTCATTTTCGTGTTCCTCATCATCAATATTATGTTAGCTGTGATGTATGTGAATAAAATCAATAAATCTTACATTAATGATGCTGAAGGGAATAATGAAGTCAACTTCAGACAAGAAGAAATCAGTATTCCTAAAGAATTACCAGATGTCAGAGGATTGAAAGTTCAACTAGTCACAGGTCGTTCTAAAGATTTCACGAATTACGCGAAATCAAAAGACGAAGTTAAAACAGAAGATGATGGTAAAATCGCACAAGGTAACATCAGCCCACCGATTAGCGTCAGCAATGATCAAGTAACCAGCCTTAAAATGTACATGAAGAAAAATATTTATAAAGGTGAAGATTACCAATTATTTAGTACAGATGATAACGAAGAAACGTTCGAACAAACCTTTAATGGTTTACCGATTATGAACAATGATAAAGCAATGTTGAAGTTTAAAATTAATGATGACGAAGAAGCGAGCAGTTATCGCCAAACAGCGCTCCATGAGCTCAGTACTTCAAAAGGTGAAAATAACGAAGCACAACATGTCATCAGTGCGCGTAATGCGATTGAAGCTTTATACTTCAACCGTTATTTAAAACGTAATGACGCAGTCACTAATATTCGTTTAGGATACTATTCAGTAGTGAGAGAAACTAATGTTCAAGTTCTCCAAGCAAGTTGGGAGATTAAAGTTAATCACGCTGGCAGTACGAAAACGAAAACGTACTATGTTGAAGCGACTTCAAAAAATCCGAAGATTATTGTGAGATAACCAACAATATAAAATAAGCAAAGAGGAGTATCATGAGATCAATCTGATGGTACTCCTCTTATACATAGGATGTTCAATGTGTGAAACTATTTCAGTTGATATGGTGGGCAGACCTATCAATTAGGTGTACAATAGATAAGTAAAAATTGAAAATGATGAGGTCCGGCACTGTTCGGCCATTCAAACGGCAGTATGACCAAGCCGTATCTTTAACAAACAGATCATAATTTGAGATAATAATTAAAATGTATCCGGATGTCCAAAATAAATAGAAACAGTTAAAAACTTAGAAAGGGTGAATCGCTTGATACGTATGAGCGTACTTGCGAGTGGTAGTACAGGCAATGCCACTTATGTAGAAAGTGATAAAGGAAGCCTGCTCGTTGATGCTGGATTAACTGGCAAGAAGATGGAAGAACTCTTCAGTAAGATTGATAAAAATATTCAAGATTTAAATGGGATTTTAGTCACGCATGAACACATTGACCATATTAAAGGATTAGGTGTTCTTGCGCGTAAATATAAATTACCGATTTATGCCAACGAAAAAACTTGGCAAGCGATTGAAAAGAAAGACAGCAAGATTCCAATGGATCAAAAATTCATTTTCAATCCATATGAAACACATTCATTAGCTGGATTCGATATTGAATCATTCAATGTGTCACATGATGCGATTGATCCGCAATTCTATATTTTCCATAATAACTACAAAAAATTTACGATGATTACAGACACAGGCTATGTTTCAGATCGTATGAAAGGTATGATCAGAGGCAGTGATGCCTTCATGTTTGAAAGTAACCACGATGTAGATATGTTGCGCATGTGTCGTTACCCTTGGAAAACCAAACAACGTATCTTAGGAGACATGGGGCACGTCTCAAATGAAGATGCAGCAATGGCAATGTGTGATGTCATTACAGGCAACACGAAACGTATTTATCTTTCTCACTTATCACAAGATAACAATATGAAAGACTTAGCGCGTATGAGTGTAGGACAAGTCTTAAATCATCATGATATTGATACAAACAAAGAAGTTCTACTATGTGATACAGATAAAGCAGAACCTACACCGATTTATACGATATAAATAAGTTAGAGACAGCCAATGAAGCGAACCACTTCATTGGCTTTTTTTTTACGAAGAAAAGTAAAAAAACACACAAAAGTCATCACAAAAAACGGAAAAAGTGTAGATAAAACTTAGGGAGAAAATGTATAATTTCTAAGGTAGTGTGCACGTAGGGTAGTTATTCACAATTTTGTGTAAAGAAAGCGTAAAACTGTGAATAACTATGTAAGACTGACCTCAAAGTTATGCACAAAATGAGGATAAGTTACCCACACTTGTGCACAATCCACAGAGAAATACCCACATTATTAACAGAGTTATCCACATATCTACAAGTTAACCACAGAAATGTGGGTAAAATACACAAGAATAGCAGTGAATTTATATACATAAGCCACTTATTAAGACAGTAAGCTGTGAATAGGTGGATAACCTGTGGATAACTCGAATAACTATTCAGATATAAGGAGAATGTGATGAAGATAACTGTACTTGCCGTAGGCAAATTAAAAGAAAAATACTGGAAACAAGCCATTGCAGAATACCAAAAACGTTTAGGTGCCTATACAAAAATAGAAATCATCGAAGTTCCTGATGAAAAAGCACCAGAAAATATGAGCGATAAAGAAATAGAACAAGTGAAACAAAAAGAAGGACAACGACTACTAGCGAAAGTAAAACCACAATCCACAGTCATTACATTAGAAATCAAAGGCAACATGTTAACATCAGAGGGATTAGCCAAAAACCTTCAACAACGTATGGTTCAAGGTCAAAGCGACTTCACTTTCATCATCGGAGGATCAAACGGCCTGCATCAAGATGTCTTAAACAGAAGCAACTACGCCTTATCCTTCAGCAAAATGACCTTCCCTCACCAAATGATGCGTGTCATCTTACTTGAACAAGTATATAGAGCATTCAAGATCATGCGCGGGGAAGCATATCATAAATGATGCGGTTTTTTCAGCCGCTTCATAAAGGGATTTTGAATGTATCAGAACATATGAGGTTTATGTGAATTGCTGTTATGTTTTTAAGAAGCTTATCATAAGTAATGAGGTTCATGATTTTTGACATAGTTAGCCTCCGCAGTCTTTCATTTCAAGTAAATAATAGCGAAATATTCTTTATACTGAATACTTATAGTGAAGCAAAGTTCTAGCTTTGAGAAAATTCTTTCTGCAACTAAATATAGTAAATTACGGTAAAATATAAATAAGTACATATTGAAGAAAATGAGACATAATATATTTTATAATAGGAGGGAATTTCAAATGATAGACAACTTTATGCAGGTCCTTAAATTAATTAAAGAGAAACGTACCAATAATGTAGTTAAAAAATCTGATTGGGATAAAGGTGATCTATATAAAACTTTAGTCCATGATAAGTTACCCAAGCAGTTAAAAGTGCATATAAAAGAAGATAAATATTCAGTTGTAGGGAAGGTTGCTACTGGGAACTATAGTAAAGTTCCTTGGATTTCAATATATGATGAGAATATAACAAAAGAAACAAAGGATGGATATTATTTGGTATATCTTTTTCATCCGGAAGGAGAAGGCATATACTTATCTTTGAATCAAGGATGGTCAAAGATAAGTGATATGTTTCCGCGGGATAAAAATGCTGCAAAACAAAGAGCATTAACTTTATCTTCCGAACTCAATAAATATATTACATCAAATGAATTTAATACTGGAAGATTTTATTACGCAGAAAATAAAGATTCATCTTATGATTTAAAAAATGATTATCCATCAGGATATTCTCATGGATCAATAAGATTCAAATATTATGATTTGAATGAAGGATTCACAGAAGAAGATATGCTAGAGGATTTAAAGAAATTTTTAGAACTATTTAATGAATTAGCTTCAAAAGTTACAAAAACATCCTATGATAGCTTGGTCAATAGCATAGACGAAATACAGGAAGACAGCGAAATTGAAGAAATTAGAACAGCACAAAAAGATAAGACACTCAAGGAAGTGGAAGCACCTAAAGGAATAATTCCAAAATATAAAAAAGGTGTATCAAAGACTACTAAAAATGATTCAGAAATTGAAAAATCAAATAAAGAGAATAAATTAACCGGTAAAGTTGGAGAAAAATTAGCGCTAAATTACTTTAATGAGCTAATTGATAATAAAATAGACGAAGATAAGAAAGAACAGTTTAGGAATATTTTAAATGATAATCCAGGCTCTCAACACGGTCATGGCTATGATTTAGTAGCTTTTGATCCAACAAATACAGATAAAGCTGTAGAAAAATTTATTGAAATTAAAACATCTACATCTTCTAGTATTGAGGAACCATTTTTTATGTCGCTAAATGAAATGTTTGCTATGAAAGAATATAAGCAGAAATATTTAATATTAAGAATATTTAATGTTTCTGGTAAAGAACCACAATTTTATTTTATAGATCCATATGCAAATTATTCTGAATTTAAAGATGTAGATGATCTCATTGACAAAGTATTTAATGTAGAAGCTATTCAGTATAAAGTTTTTGGCGAAAAATGATTACTTGAACAAGAGCTAAAATAAAATTGTGATCTAATAAAAATAGAAACTGTAATTTAAATAAAACTTTCTAAATAAGCTAACTGATAAAAAATCAGTTTGTCCACAGTCTGAAACAAGATTCCTATATTCTTTAGGAATCTTGTCAGACTGTCGACAAAGTCCTACGGACTTGTCG